>JABDLQ010000230.1 GCA_013002925.1 Gammaproteobacteria bacterium
AAAACCATCCCTGTGATCAGAAACGGTGCTGCAAAAGCGATATCCGTGAAACTGCGATTGCTGACCGAGCCGAGCATCCAGTTCACCATATCGGCCAGCGTGAACGGATTTGGCGACAGGTTCATCAACAAGGCCATCACCGCGCCTGCAAAACTGGACAAACCCACGCCGATTAGAATTAATGTCACCATCGAACGCACCCGGCCCGCCACGGCTGCCAGCAGATAGGTGGCCGCCAATGCACCTATTACAGCGGCGCCTGGCAATGCAAACGCGTTGCGATTCAACAAACCAAAAAACAGGGCCAGTGTGGCACCGAGTGATGCACAGGCCGACACGCCAAGCACGCCCGGTTCCGCCAGCGGATTACGCAGCAAACCCTGCAACGCAGCGCCACTGGCACCCAGGGCTGCGCCAACCAGCAATGCTGCCAGCGCACGTGGCAAACGGATGTGCCACACGATAATTGAATCGGACACACTGCCAGTACCCAGCAACCCGGCAAACACTCTTTGCCACGACATCGCGGTGGTGCCGATCAAAGCGGCGCCGACGACTGCGCCTGCACAGGCCAGCGCCAGGCTGATGATCAGATAACGGCTTTTCACAGCCCGGAATCCTCGATGCCCGCCGCACGCTGCGCCAGCGCTTCGATGGCATCGAGCAGGAACCAGCCTCCACAGGATGTCCACGCCCCATCTATATCCACACGCGGCACGGCGTCCATCAGTTCCATCATCAGTGGATGGCGCGCCAGTGTCCAGGCGTCCACATGTGCACTTTTCTGGCCAAATGACGCTGCAACCAACAGATCAGGCCGGGAGCCCGCCAGCCGTTCCAGCGGCACAGGTCGCCAACCCTTTTGCAGTTCAAAATTGCTGAGCCCGGCAGCTTCGAGCACTTCGTGCACCAGCGATCCGGGTCCGGTGGTAACGCCACCTGGTGTGACATACAAGGACGGCAACCGCCGTGGTGCGCGTTGCAGTTCAAGCAAACGATGTTCCATCTCAGACACCAGGGCCGTCCCTTTTGCCGACACACCCAGTTGCCTCGCGACTTTGAGAATATTGTTCGCGACAGCATCAAGATCTGCAGGAAAATCAAGTTGCACCACATCAACGCCCGCCGCTGAAAAAAATTGCCGGGCATAGGGGCCGCCCCCGTAAGAACGCACCACGGTCGTAGGTTGCAACGCCAAAACCGCTTCGGCAGAGGACCGTACCTGCGGCAGGCCTTTGGCACTGTCCCGCATATAGGAAAAGTGTTTTGTGGCGTCCGGGGACAACGCCAGGATGTTTTCCGGTGCGACAAATTTCAGCACAAACTGATCGGCGCAGTAATCCAGGCTGACGATCCGCGGCGGCCCAGGAGCGAATGCCTCCGGCTGCACGGCCTGCGGACAGCCACTGATCAGACATAGCAAAAAAAACCCTGCTGCCAACCTGTCGCGATGCACTATGCCTGCTCTTCGTCTGCAGTCGGTTGAATTTTGCTGAGCGCAGCCCGAATCGTCGTGGGTATGGCCACGGCAGCTCCGGAGGCCCGGCTAACGAACACATGCGTAAAGGTGCCTCGCGCCACCGGCTCGGGCGCACCGTGCTTGAAGATCCCGATGCCGTACTCAACGGAGCGCTCACTCAGCCGGTTTACGCGCACACCGACATCGAGAGTATCCGGAAATGCCACAGGCTCATGGTATTCGCAGCTCGATGCCACGACAAACCCGACGACATCGCTATTATGGATGTCGAGCCCCCCTGCTGTGATCAAATAGCTGTTCGCCGCCGTATCAAAATAACTGTAATAGGTCACATTGTTTACATGGCCGTATATATCATTGTCCATCCAGCGTGTTGCCAGGGTTAAATAATATCGATACGCATTGCGTGTTGTTGTACTCATTGACCCTGCCGATTATTGGAAACCTGAACCACGGACTTGTCTGCCTCACTCGAAGGGACGATTATCGCTGTAAATCCGGTGCTGCTACGATGGCCATATGGCTCATCGCAAGACTGCCAAGATACAGGTTTTTGCCCCACTGATTGACGCTTGTAATGGTATGGAATGTATCGTCCCGGCTCAGCAAACAATGCACAACCTGGCCATCCGGATCAAGACCAATGACAAAACCCACGGGCTCCCTGATCGGCACGTGCTCGATAGGCAGGCCTCCCAGCAACCTGCGCAAGAACAAATTACCGGCAATGCTTTCTACATCGCGATCCCGCAGAGCGGGCAATGCCACCCAGAACATGTCACTGCCGTTAAACGAAAGATTATCCGGATTACCCGGCAGCCCTGCATGAAACAGATCGCTCTGCCCTGATTGCGGGCCGCGCAACCACAAGCGATGGATGCGCCCGGTGCCGGTTTCACTGACCAGCACAAACCGGTCCTGCGGGCCGACCGCGACACCATTGGCAAAAAACAGATCGCGCAGATGGACACGGGTCTCGCCGGTCGCCGGTGTGAAGCTCAGCAGACGGCCGGTGGCGCTCGCTTCAATAAAATCCATCGCCGTGTCTTTATAGCCAAACCGCATGGACGCGTCAGAAAACCAGATCGTGCCGTCGCCCGCTATATCAAGGTCATCCACATAGCGAAGTTTTTGTCCATCCACGTGATCGGTCAGCGTCGACAAGGTTCCCTCTGGTGACAATTGCAACAAACCATGGACTGCATCAGCCATGACAAGATTGCCGTTACGATCAAACTGCAAGCCAAGTACACGACCACCCGTATTAATGACCGGCTCCACCACCGAGTCTGCGCTTGCACCAAACCGCACGACGCTGCCATCTTCAAGACCGGTATAGAATTTCCCGTCTGGCCCCCGGGCAATATCTTCAGGCCCCAGCCGTCCTTCAAAAGGTACAAAACTGGCATCGTTTAACAACCCGGTGGGCGTGTACACACCGTTTAATTTCGGCAGGGGCGCCGGCACCCAGACTTCAGGTTCAAGCTCTGAGCGGTTATACAATACAGCCATCACAGTGGCGCAACACACGATCAGTACCCCGATCACCGTACCCGCTATGCGCAGCATGTTACCGCCGCCACTTTGTTTTTCAATTCAGGGGTACCGACTTTTTCATTTAGTTTCAGCAGATTTGTCGGCACAGGATGTGACGTTAAATGTTCTGGCGCCAAAAGTTCTATCACCACTACAAGCCATACTGGCGAGCCGCCAGGTCACGCATGATTTCTTCCGACCCACCACCAATTGCATTGACCCGCACCTCCCGATAAATGCGTTCGACACGACTGCCACGCATATACCCCATTCCCCCCATGATCTGCATGGCTTCCCGGGCACAAAACTCCATCGTCTGGCTGCACTGTACTTTTAGCATTGCAATATCACCGGCATGCGCATTGCCGTTTTGGACATTGTTCGACATCACCTGCACATAAGACTGAGTGGCGTTGATCATACGTTTCATTTCAGCGATTTTGTGCCGAATGACCTGATGATCAGCAAGCCTCTGCCCAAATGTTTGACGCTCGCGTGCCCACTCGACCGCTTCTTCGAGGCACACACGGGCAAACGCTTCCATGGCCGCAGACATCGCCATCCGCTCATCGTTAAAATTTGCCATGATCACTTTAAACCCCTGGTTCTCAGCGCCAATCAGATTGGCCACCGGCACTTTGACATTGTCAAAATAAACGGTTGCTGTGTCCGAACACCACCAGCCCTGTTTTTTATCCAGAGGCGTGCGCGTTACTCCATTGGCAGACGTCGGGATTAACAGGGTTGAAATACCGCCGGCCCCTTCACCTCCGGTCCTGACCGCCGTAGTAATCCAGTTAGCGTTCATCGCGCCGGTGATATACGTTTTACTGCCGTTGACGATGTAATGGTCCCCCTGACGTTTTGCACCCGTGGTAATCTGTGCAACATCCGAACCTGCACCGGGCTCGGTAATTCCAAGGGCAATCCGCTTTTGGCCGGCAAGCACCGGTGGTACGATCCGTTCCCGTATAGAGGCTCGTGCAAAATTAACCACCGGCGGTAAAGCAATGTTATGCACCATGAGTGTCGCGCTAACCCCTCCAACACCCACTCGGGCCAGCTCTTCATTCAGGATGTTTTTGTGCCAGATATCGACACCCTCGGAAACACCCCCGTATTCCTCAGGGTAGCCCAACCCAAGGATGCCCATGTCACCGGCCAGCGGCCACAGGTCATCCGGAATCCTGCCTGCTTCGTCCCATTGGGCGGCATAAGGACACACGTGGCTGTCGAAAAACCGTCGCAGCTGGTTGCGCCACTCCTCGTGTTCGTGACCCAGATGCGGATTGGGCAGCCGGGCCAAATCGAAATCAAGCGCCATAAAGCGACCCGATCACTGACATCACTGTCACGTGCGCAGCGCGCGACGCAATATTTTCCCGACATTCGATTTCGGCAACTCGTCCCGAAATTCAATTTGTTTGGGAACTTTGTAGGCCGTCAAATGCTCGCGGCAATGCTCGATAATGTCCTTTTCAGTCGTGTCACTGTCAGTGCAAGCAACAAATAGCTTGACCGCTTCTCCCGTTTTGTCATTTTTTACGCCAATGGCTGCACATTCATGCACGCCGGGATAGCTGTACACCACGTTTTCTATTTCGTTGGGATACACGTTGAACCCTGACACCAGAATCATATCCTTGATGCGATCCACAATCTTGACATGACCTCCGGGTGTAACCGTGGCGACATCGCCGGTGCGAAACCAACCTTCATCATCAAAAACTTCGGCGGTCGCCTCCGGGCGCTGCCAGTAACCCTGCATGATATGCGGCCCGCGCAGGCACAGCTCACCCTCCTGATCGTCCGGAACCTGGTTACCCTCTTCGTCAATCAGCTTGCATTCCACAAAGGCAACGGGCTGGCCCACTGTTCCGATCTCGTTACTCTCGGGACGATTGACCGTCGACGTCGCACAACTTTCAGTGAGACCATAGCCTTCGAAGATTTCGCTGTTGGTACGTTGTTGCCACTGCTCGGCTATCTCTACCGCCAGGGCCGCACCCCCTGCAATCGTGCTGTCCAGGTAGCTAAAGTCTATGGAGTCAAACCCGGGGTGCTGGAGCAGAGCGGTAAACAGGGTATTGACACCGGCAAAACCGGTGAACTCATGCTGCTTCATGACCTGTACCAGGCTATCGATATCCCTTGGATTGGGAATCAGTACAGAGTGGGCGCCATGCAGGAATCCCGAGACTATGTTCAGCGCAAAACCGTAAATGTGATAGAGCGGCATGGGTGAAATAAACACCTCCTGACGCTCGCCCCGGGCCGCATCTTGTTCTTTAAACGCTGAACGTCCCTGGCGCACGGCGCAAAACAGGTTGCCGTGGCTCAAGACCGCGCCCTTGGCGACGCCGGTCGTACCTCCTGTGTACTGCAATACCGCCACATCTGACATTTGCAGGTCAGGCGTCGTTACGGTAGCCGCTGCCCCGTCAACGAACACTTCTGCCCAGGCAACACAATCCACGCCGCATTTGTCAACTTCGCCGGGTTTCAGCAGATCTGTCGCGTTAGTGACAATGACTTTTTCGATTTTTGTTTCCGGCAATACCTGGGCCACCATTGGCATCAGGTCTGCCAACACAATCAATGCCCTGGCACCAGCATCATTGAATTGATGAATCAGCTCGGTTTTGGTGTACAAGGGGTTGGTGTTGACCAGAACCAGTCCGGCACGCCATGCCGCCCATGCCGCAATCGGATACTGACATAAATTTGGCAGCTGAATGGCAATGCGCTCGCCTGGCTCGAGCCCGGCATCATGCTGCAAATAATGGGCCAATCGTGCACTCAGCACATCAATGTCAGAGAAGCTCAGCGTGTGGCCCAGGCTCGTGTACGCCGGCGCATCGCCAAACGCCGCAACCGCAGCATCAAAAGCGGCAACGAGTGAGCTGTATCCTTCCGGGTTAAGCTGTGGTGTCAGTTTCCTGACTAAACTATCGCTGGTTATCATCGAGGCACACTCCCATTTAGTGACCCGGAACATTCTATTACTATTGAGCAACCAAAGGCACATCCGGTTTGTGGTGGCCATGAAATATTTTCTGTGCGATGGCAGACGGCCCAGGCATGGAACGACCCGCTGTAACCCAACCCGGGAGTCTCATCCATCACGCATCGCAACATCAGCAGGTGTTATCACCTGTGAGCCGTAATTCGCTCGTCACCCTGATTACAGATCACTTTTATATCTGTTTATTACACATTGATGTATATAGTCTTTCCTGATTCCGCAACGTTGATGGAGTGTCGTTGCACCAACACATAGTGTGATCAACCAGGCGGGACAGACGGGTGTTGATACGAGGGCCAGACTGGCCGGAGCTGCCCCTGGCAGAGAGGTCGGCTGTTACCGTCGAGCGGGCGAGCCGGTTTTAGAGCGCAGTCTTTCGTGAACCCGTTTTTCGAGGCGCAGAATTTTTTCATAGCTGCCGGGAAACAGGCGGATTATCTTATCAATAATGCGCGCATCCGCGCCGACGAGGATGCGGCGCTTGTTGCGAGCGACACCGTGCAGAATGATACGGGCCGCTTTGGCGGCATCCGTTTTCGCGAGCTTGTCAAAATTGGCTGAAAATTCGTTACGACTCAACATCAGGCTCTTTTCATTCATGCGCGCATCATTGACGATGTTCGTACGAATCCCGCCAGGATGGATGCAGGAAACCCGAATTGCGGAATCCGCCAACTCCATTTTTAGTGCCTCGGTAAAACCACGCACGGCAAATTTGGCGGCATTATAAGCCGCTTGCGAAGGTACGGCGCCCAAACCGAACAAGCTCGAGATATTGATGATATGCGCCTCATCCACTTTGTGCAGGTACGGCAGGAACGCCTTGCTGCCGTAAACCACACCCCAGAAATTGATATTCATCAGCCATTCAAAATCTGCGTAGCTCTGAGTCTCAACATAGTCTGCCAGCCCCACACCGGCGTTGTTAAATATCATGTGCACATGACCATGGGTGGCCACCGTCGCTTTGGCGTACTGTTCGACCTGTTCGCGCTGTGCCACATCAACCATATGAATGGAGCAATTAACGCCGGTGTTCGCAATCTCGGTCCTGACGGCCTGCAGACGATCAGCGTTAATATCCGCCAAAGACAAGTGACATCCACGTCCAGCCAGATCGAGCGCCAGTGCTCTACCGATTCCTGACCCTGCACCCGTAATTGCAGCCACCCGTTGGGTGTAATTTTTCATCGATTTACCTCGCGGTGACGGTTCGCTGTGGCAGCCTGTCCAAAACAGATATCGTGCAATCAGCACCTGCCAGGGAGCGTCGTCACAATCTGCAGCTGGCTCTCAACAGTGTATTCAGGTGTGTTCCGATCCTTTGCAACCCGGATATTTTTCAGTACACCGGCCGTCGGCAGGCCCGTTGCAACGCTATGCAGCCGCCGGGCAGTCATGCTTTGTGTGCGTTGACTGTGGCTTTGGCCTATGCCGCCGCCACAAAGCGGTTCATCTGATAATCGGAATTGCCGAACAACGTGTCTATCACCGTCAGGCGCTTGAAATAATGTGCGATGTCCATTTCATAGGTAACGCCCATGCCCCCGTGTAACTGCACAGCTTCTTCCCCAAGTTTGCGACCTGCTGTGCCAATGTAATACTTCAGCGCGGCGATGGCCGCTGCCCGATCGGGCGCCTTTTCATGGCATTTGATCACCGCGCGCAGTAACAGCGAACGCGATTGCTCCAATTCCATAAACATTTCCACCATGCGATGCTGAAGAGCCTGAAAGCTGCTCAATGGCACGCCAAATTGCTGGCGGTTCTTGGTGTACTCAATCGTTTTATATGTCAGCGCTTCCATGATACCAAGCGCCTCTGAGCAAACGGCGAGTGTCGCATCGCGGATGACGTTCTCAAGAATTGCCAAACCCTCATCACGAGCACTGATCTGGTCGCTCGCATCCACGCGGACTCCCTCGAAACGAATATGCGCCGCCTCCATGCCATCGACCGTTTTGTAGCTGCTCCGCTCGATGCCCTGGCGTCCGGCCTCTATGCAAAACAGCGTGATGCCGTTCGGATCATCCTGTTCACCGGAAGTGCGAGCCGACACAACCAGGTAATCTGCAGCTGCCCCATTCATCACAACAATCTTTTCGCCATCGAGCAGCAGCCCGTCTGAAGCTTCTGTGGCACGACACTCTACGTGAGCCAGCTCAAAACGTGATTGGGCCTCGGCATACGCCAATGCCAGATGGATTTCGCCAGCCATCACCTTCGCAATCAATGACCCGCGGAGTTTCTCATTATTACCCCTGGCGAGGCAGCCCCCACCAAGTACGACTGTTGCCAGGTAGGGTTCGATGACCAACCCCTTGCCCAACTCCTGCATGAGCAGCATCATTTCTATCGGTCCACCACCAAAGCCATCAAGCTGCTCCTCAAATGGCAGGGATAGCCAGCCCAGTTCGGCAAAGTCAGCCCACTTGTCACGGCTGAATCCCGCGCTGCTATCGACTACCTCCATACGCTTTTCAAAGGCATAGGATTTGCCCAGGTACTGCACGATGGAATCCCTGAGCATGGTCTGATCATCATTTAGCGAAAAATCCATAGAATTACCTGTTGACTGTAGAGTGTGATTGTTCCGTGCTCAGACCCCGAGAACGGCTTTGGCAATAATGTTCTTTTGAATTTCGTTGGAGCCACCATAAATTGACGCTTTGCGAAAATTAAAATAACGCAAAGCTGCCCACGCGTCGGTGCTCTCAGCGAGCTGTTGGCCCGGGTAATCCGCAGCAAACTGTTCACGCAGATAGGGTATGGCGTTATAACCAGCCAGTTCGTAATAGAGATTGTCGATTGCCTGCTGGATTTCCGTGCCTTTGATCTTGAGGATCGAAGATTCCGGGCCGGGCGCCTTGCCTGTCGCCACCGAGGCCAGAGTGCGTAACTCCGTGTATTCGAGCGCATGAAGCTGAATTTCCACGTGTGCAATTTTACGCGCAAAGGTATTCACCTCCCGGGGCGCACCACCACTGGCTTGTTTTTGCGCCAGCAATGATTTTAAATCTTCGAGCCGGTTTTGCGACACGGCCACACCGGCAATGTTGGCACGTTCATGCGTTAACAAAAGCTTTCCATAGGTCCACCCTTTGCCCTCTTCGCCAACCAGTTGGTCCGCCGGTATTCTGACATTGTCAAAAAACACGGAATTAATTTCGTGTTCACCGTCGAGCGTAATGATGGGCGTGAGGGAAATGCCGGGTGCATCCATCTTGACTAACAAAAAGCTGATGCCCTCCTGCTTGCGCGCAACGTCGGTATTGGTCCGTGCCAGCAGGAACATCCAGTCGGCATGTTGAGCGAGCGTCGTCCAGGTCTTGGTGCCGTTCAGAACGTATTCATCACCGTCACGTTCCGCGCGCATTTTAAGTGACGCCAGATCCGACCCCGAACCCGGTTCCGAGTATCCCTGGCACCACCACTCGTCGCTGCTGAGAATGCCCGGAAGAAACTTTTGTTTTTGCGCTTCACTGCCGTACGTGTAAATAACCGGCCCGACCATGCTCAGGCCAAAGGGCACGATGCTCGGACAATTGGCCGCCGCCATTTCTTCGTAGAAAATGTGTTTTTGAGTCGCGGACCAGCCGGTCCCGCCGTATTCTTCCGGCCAGTTGACACCAGCCCAGCCTTTTTCGTAGATGGCCTTTTGCCCGCGTACGAAATCTTCTTTCTCGAGCATGATGCCGTCGTGCATTTTTTGCAGGACATCCTGCGGGTATTCCTGACTGAAAAACTCCCGCACTTCGGTTTGGAACTGTTGTTCGCTGTCGCTAAACGTTACATGCATAGAACTACCTCGCCGGTGTTACCTTGCCGCTATCATCCGAGGCGGTCACTGTGCCCCGAAGCCCTTGGTTGCAGTGCAATAAAGTACATGATTCCGGGGTTCAAATCACCCCACTTTCTGGTTGCGCTGATTGCACTTGTGCCTGCTCCGGGCCAACGATTGCCGCGGGCTTCACGCATATATTCGTGTTAATTCAACAGATTTTGGCAGCCTAATGGTGCGCTGCGAGGTTGGTCAGAGCTGATTTAGCGGAATTTTCAGGTAGCGAATGCCGTGGGTATCGGGCGCGGGTAACGCCCCACCGCGCAAATTGACCTGAACAGAAGGTAACAACAAGGCCGGTACGCTTAATTGCGCATCCCGCGTAGTCCGAAATTCGACAAAATCGGCTTCACTGACGCCGTTTTTAATATGCACATTTTGACTGCGCTGTGCCGCAACCGTGGTTTCCCAGGCGTACTCATTCCGTCCCGGGGCTTTGTAGTCATGGCACATGTACAGCCGGGTGGCTGCCGGCAACTGCAAGATTCGCTGTATAGACCGGTACAACAGCGCGGCATCTCCGCCGGGAAAGTCAGTTCGGGCGGTTCCATAATCAGGCATAAACAGGGTATCACCGACAAACGCCGCATCATCGACGACATAAGTGACACAGGCGGGCGTGTGTCCCGGGGTGAACAGACAGCGAATCACCGTATTTCCCAAAGGCAGTTCTTCGCCGTCAGCAAGCAGTTGATCAAAATACTCTGAGCTCACTGCCTGCTGATCCTCCGGCCTGGCAAACAACGGCGTAAACAGACGGGTTACTTCCCGAACTCCACTGCCAATCACTACCGGTGCTCCGGTTTTCTCTTTGCAATAAACCGCGGCGCTCAAATGGTCAGCGTGAACATGAGTTTCGCAGATATAGCGCACCTGTAACTCTTGTTGCGATACAAAGGTCAATACTTCGTCGGCAGCAGCGGTTCCTGTACGGCCTGCTGACTGGTCAAAATCCAGTACCGGGTCAATGATCGCGCATTCGTTCGCTGCGGCGTCCCAGACCACGTGGGTAATGGTATTGGTCGGTTCATGAAAAAAATTGCGGACATCAACGGTCATAATTTTACATCCATTGCTATTTTTTACCGACTTTGCAAGCTCGTCAGCCAGTTCATCAAACGGCGCTGAAATGCCTGCCCTTTGCCTCTGTGAATATTATGATGATTCATCAGGAGTACAAAAAGGTAGCGACGTCCACCTTCTCCATGGACCAGCCCCGCTGCCGCAGACACATGATCGATAGTACCGGTTTTCATGTGGATTCGACCTTTGAATTTACCTGACTGAAACCGATTTTTCAGCGCACCGTCTTCCCCGGGTACTGGCAGAGAGGCAAAAAATTCAGGCATGAAGGTGCTGTTCCAGGCGGCTTGTAGCATCGCGATCAGACCGCTGGCCGTTACGGTACAATCGCGACACAGACCCGAACCATTTGCCATGTTCAGATGTGGCATCAGCACTTTGTGCTCATCCAGAATCCGCGCGACAGCCCGTTGTGCTTTTTCCACCGTCGCCGGAGCACCAGACTGATGTGCACCGACGGTCAAAAACAGCTGCCGGCTCATCACGTTGTTCGAAAATTTGTTAATGCTGCGAATCACCTCTGCCAGCGTTCGTGAGCTTACTCGCATTATGCGCGTGGCATCTGAAGGACTGGTACCGATCAGTAGGTTGCCTCGCAGCTCACCGCCCCGCTCAGTCAGTTGGTTGGCAAAGGCGCCAAAAAGCAATTCATCGCTGGGAAGGACCGCTCGGCTCAGATGATAGCGACCGCAACTGGCCGGATATCTGCCACTGAAACGCACCGTGTACTGCCCTTCCTGCTGTTCCACATTCAGCCGAAGTTTTATGCGATTGCCGCGACAGGCACCGGCAATCTGGCGGACCTCGCTCACCACGTTAAGACCCCGCGCGTGTGGCGCATGTCTTATTTCAACCGTAGCGCGACCTGCCAATGGCACCAGGTAAAAATCAGTATTGCCAAAATTGAATAAGGCAGCTCCCGGTCCCACGTTGTAGGGTCGATATCGACGACCATCAAACGCGCCGGCGTCATGATCCGGCACGTCAAAGTAGGTGTTATCGATTATGAAGTCGCCGGCCACCGAATGAATCCCCCGCAATTCGAGTTGTTGCACGAGGCTCCACAGGTCCTCCGCCACAAAATACGGGTCTCCTCCGCCGACAAAAACCAGGTCGCCCTCCAATGTGCCGTTTCGTATGAGCCCGGTACGCCGGATCTCACTCTGCCACTGATAACCGGGGCCCAGTTCACTCAACGCCGCAAAGGTAGTCACAATTTTCATCACCGACGCCGGGTTTCGAGGCGCATCGGCGTGCCATGCGATTAGCGGAATTTCGGCATCTACCTCGGTCACCACCAGGCTAACGGCCGCCGGGGGAATACCCAGCTTGCCCAGATGTCTTTGCAGCTCCAGCGGGAGCGCGTCGGAGGCGCCGATACTGATGTCGGCATAAACGCCTGCGCCCAGCCATAAACCAGCCACTGCCAGCCAGATTACCTGCCATGAGCTGATCACGCTAAATCACCTTACTGGCTTGCAGCTTCGCGGATGCGGGAAAATCGCTCCTGCAACTGCTGCCAGTGTGGTGCAGCCACGCCGCCGAGCTCAAACCACTGGGTGATCAGGCCCTGCAACTCCTGGCGCTTTTCACCCACTCCTCCCTCTAATGCGTTTTTGAGCCGCTCGACCTGCAGCTGCATTCGTTGATCGGCATAGTCCGGTGGTGACGGTAAATCGGCAATAAGCTCACCTAACAGACACAGCTGTTCGCGTTTACGGAGATTTTTTTCAAACGACCGTTCAATTGCCTGGCGATGTTGCTCGCTGCCATCCATGGCCTGCTCAGCGCGCGAGTAACGGCTGATCAACATTTTTGCCGCTGACCCGCCCATGTGCTCCGCCCCAGCAGACCACGCGGCTTGCAGCTCAGCGCGCTGCTGCGCATCAGGCGCTGTCTCCACGGCCAATTGCTCGGCTTGCTGACATAGCTGCGCCATCTGCTCCAGATGGTCCTGCCGACGCGCCTCATGATGCCGCCGAATCTGCCGGGCACGTTGCTGGTATGCTTTCATCGCGTCGTTAAAGCGACGCTCAAGCTTGTGAAATACTGCCTTCGGAATGGTGGATCGTTTGCGCCAGTCTTTGCGAATTTCCTCTGCCTGCCCTCGCGCCAGATTAAGCGCGCGATCATCGGTCCCGGGAGCTTCTTTCAACAGCGCCTCCAGTGCGTCACACGCACTGCGACGTTGATCTGCTTCGGCGTGCCACGCTTCTTTCTCTGCTTTCGCTTCCTCTTTTAGCTGCTTGAACACCTCGTCACAGACGGTACGAAACTCGGTCCACAGCCGCTGTTCTGTTTTACGATCTGCCTGCACCGTTGGCCGCCAGTTGCGCTGCATGCGCTTGGCAGATTCAGCAACGCTGCGGATATCGCCTTCGGATTTTTCCTTTTGCAACTGCGCGATCAAACGTTCCCGGCGCCGCACTTCACGATCGCGCTCGTCGTGCATGGCAGCGTCCAGGTTCACAGTTGCCTGGGAAAAAGCCTGGTCCAGTTCTTTGCGTACTTTGTAATCAACAACACCGGTTTTTTGCCACTGAAGTCGTGCGTCCTTGTCAATCTGGCAGACCTCGGGCCACTCAGGGTTCTGCCAGTCGGTGTTGGCATGCAACTCTTCCAGCGTTCTGATGATCTCCCGCTTGAGTTTTTCATTGGTTTTACGTTCTTTCGAGAGATTTTTAAAATGCTTTTTGGCGGGTTTATAGGCTTGTTTCAGCAGTTCACTGAATGTTTCCCATTGTGTCGATGATGAACGTCCGTCACCCTGGTCGAGTTTCTTCCATGACTCGCGCAATTGTTTGACCTGTTCGGCCACCTTGTTTGGCGAGGCCGGGGGGTCTGTTACCAGTTTGTTCGCCTCTCCGATCAGGTTCTCACGCGCCTGTATCGTGCCAAAATGGCGCCATTTGCGATATTCATCAAGCTGGGGTTGCGCGTGTTTCAGGTCAGCCTCAGCCTGTTTTCTGACCCGAGTCTCCAGCAATTCTGTGTTCAGTCGATGTTTGAGCTTGGCGTGACAAGACGTTGCTAGTTTGAGATCGCCGTTGCTCACGGCGGCCTTGAACTCATCGAGTAAAGCCACCAGTGCCTCACTGTTTTCGCTGCGTTTTTGCTGATGCTGCTGCTCCTTTATGTGCAGAGCCTCGCAAACCAGCTCATAGCGATGCTTCAACGGCGCCAGCAGGGCCTCGTCACGTGGTTTTTCAAATGACTCCCACTTGCTGTCGATGTGCTTGCGGGCTTTTTCCGGATCCCTGGGGTTAGTCGTCCGCTCCCAGACATCGAGTTGCTCGGACAATGCTGCACTGACATCCAGATTATTCTGGCGCTCCAGCAGCGCCCCTGCCACCGAATCGGCCTGGTCATTGAAACGGCGGGTCTCCAGGTCACTGCTATCAGGTAATTCTTTCCAAAGAGCTCTGAGCCGCTCCACCTGTTCGTGATCGGCCGTTGCGGTATCCGTAGAATCTGCTGTCCTGGCCAGTGCAGACAGCGTTGATTGCAGTTCCCTGCGGGTCGTCAGCACCTCGCGCGCAGCGGCAATACGGTCTTTGACCTGGGCATTGATCGTGGAAAAACAAGCCTCAAGGCTCGTGACCTCCTCCAGACCCTCGCCCCCGGCACTGATCTCACCGACCTGATCTTCAAGTTTCTGAAGCCGCGCCGTGACCGTCGCGATCGACTCAGGTTGCGCTACGATCGTGGTCTGATCCAGCTCGGTACAGGCGGCCTCTAACGTCACGGCCAGCGCGCGTGCTCTTTCTCGTTCCTTGTGTGCATCAAGTC
This sequence comes from Gammaproteobacteria bacterium, assembly GCA_013002925.1. Classification (GTDB taxonomy): domain Bacteria; phylum Pseudomonadota; class Gammaproteobacteria; order Steroidobacterales; family SZUA-146; genus SZUA-146. The sequence continues at coordinate 14,755 of JABDLQ010000230.1, forward strand.
GGGTCTTCACGTCCCGGTAAACGCTCTTGTCTTTGTCTTTGATTTCCCGACAGCAGTTTTCGAGTGTCTGCGGATCGGTGATCAGTCGGGCAGCTGCCTGCCGAACCGGCGAACTGTGAGAATGAGTGACCAGATTTTCAAGCAGTGCGGGTGTCAGCAAGTCCGGCGCAACAGTAGCAGACGCCAACAGCGCCCCTTGCGCGACGTGCTCAAAACCACTGTCCGACCGAATGCCCTCAACAAGCTGTGGCAGTTCAGGCCATTGCTCCGTGATCGCGCGCTCAAACACCTGTTTCCACACAGCGCTGTCTTTGCCATCAGCTAATTCAGTCAGCGCCACCAGGCGTGCGCGCGCAGATGGGGCGACCGCCGACGCGGAGTTAGTATGTGCCAGGATGGCCCCGACATCCTGTGATTTGGTGACGACTGCCTGCAAGACCTGCGGCGCAGTCTCATTAGCAAGGGCCGCACTCAGCGTGTCTTCGTCAACCGTACCGGTTGCATAAGCTTTTGCTCTGACCAACGGATCAGAATGCTCAAATTTTGATCCAAGAAAACGCTCGAACAATTGATTCCCCACTTCACTCTTTTTTTTTGGCGTGAACCTGCTTTTTTAACTGCGCCGGTCACTGTCAACCGGAGCTCCACCTGCTTTGGCCAGTCCCAACGCATGAGTGCATGCGGAGCATCTTGCATACCCGATGCATTACGTCCGTTGGCATATCACGAATTCCACAATTGCCGGCCACACTGAAGTTAGCCACCGGTTTCCTGACGCAGTCAGAGTATAGCAAGGCTTGGCAGTGGATTCCTGCCTGACAGGTGTGTCAGCTCGGGGTCTTGAGCAAGGCCACAGTCTGGGCCGAGAAGGTTCCGGTTTGTGAGAATTCGTTGCGCTCGTTGATGTGTTTTTCCAGGTACGTGATCAAATCGTCACACAGCATCGGCCGGGTGTAGTAACTACCCTGAACCATATCGCAGGCGATGCTCTGCACAATCTCCATTTGCTCCTGGCTTTCTACACCCTCTGCAATCACTTTCAGTTTAAGGCTGTGCGCCATCGCGACTATAATTGCAACGATTGCCTTCTCATGTTCGCCCTGGTTTATCTGCCGAATGTACTCATTGGCGATCTTCAGACTGTCGACCGGCAGTTTGGTGAGGTAATTCAAAGGTGAGTGCCCGCTGCCAAACGCATCCACCACAATATTGACACCGCTGGCACGTAGCTCATTCAGGATTTTTGAGGCACGCGGGAAATTACGCATGATCGTTTTTTCATCGACTTTCAGACACAGTGACTGCGCGGACAGATTATTGTCCTCCAGCGCAGCATTGACCACATCACCAATCGAATGATCACGAAAATGCACACTGGAAAGCTTTGCTGCCATCTTCTGGTTTGTGTATCCCCGGTTATGCAACAACTTGAGATCACTGCATACCGACTTTACCACCCACTCATCCAGTTCCACGATAAAACCGGTCTGTTCCGCTAACGGAATAAACACATCAGGATGTATGACACCGAGTGCCGGATGCATCCAGCGCACTTTTGAGTCAATGATTACAATTTCATTGGTGTTGATGTCAATGACGGGCTGATACACCAGGCGCATCTGGTCATAGTGTAAAGCATGACGCAAATCCGCTTCCAGAGACAGGCGCTCAGTTGCCATGCGGTGCATCGAATCATTATAAAATTCGAACTGGTTTTTACCTCGTGCCTTGGCCTGGTACATCGCGACATCAGCGTTTCGCAACAGGGTATCAACGTCGTTGCCGTCTTCAGGATACGTCGTGATGCCAATGCTGGCTCCGACCACTACCTCCTGGCCGGCAATAATAAACGGTTCCTTACCGGCATTCAGAATGCGTTGTGCAATGGTGACCACATCAGCGGGTTTGACGATGCTGTCGAGCACCACCGTAAATTCATCTCCACCCAGGCGCGCGATGACATCTGCATTTTCCTCCACCGCGGCGGCCACTTCGTCTTCAATCCGGATGCTCTCTGCCAGTCGCATCGCAAATTCCTTCAGGAGCGTATCGCCGGCTTCATGCCCCAGCGTGTCATTAACGCGCTTGAAGTCATCCAGATCAATGAACAGCAAAGCGGCGCTGGTCTCAGAGCGCTTGGCCCGGGCGAGCGCTTTTTTCAATGCGACCTTGAGTTGTGCACGATTTGGTAACCGGGTCAGGCTGTCGTGATAAGCGAGGTAATGCACCTCCCCACTGGTCACCTGCAGGTTATTGCTCATCTCCCGCAAACTTACCGCGAGGTCACCCAATTCATCTGAGCGACGAATGGGCAGCATCGCTTCATAGTTACCTTTACCGACCTGATCGGCATAAGTCGCCAGTTGCCGAATCGGCCGCACCAACCCGCGCGCGACCAACAGCGCAACGATCGCTGCCAACAGCAATAACACACCGGTAGTAATAATAACCCCGTAGTACTGACGCGACTGATCGGCGCGAATCAGTGATTGCATATTCGTCATGATACTACTGGTTTCAGCAATAATCGGTTGCAGGGACATCCCCACAAGGACTCCACCTACCACCTCATTACCGGAGCGAATCGGCCGCCCGATTTCCAATAAAGAGTTAGATACCCGGACCCCGGCCTCCAGTTCGCTATACGGCTTTTTAATCTGTAATTCTGCAATGTCGCGACCGTAATTGAGAATTTCATGTGTGCCGTCATGCACCACCTGTCCATTAACATCGTGCAGATAGACATATTCCACACCCGACTCCGCGAGCGTTTCCTGTATGCGTTGATAAGCCGTGCGCATGTCCAGAACGACAAATGGCTCGGCAACAGTTTCAGCGAGATTTTCGCTGATAGAACGACCGCGCTCGAGCAATCGCTCAGTCAAAGTTGTCTTGAGTGTCTGCGCACCCAATTCACTGATCCGTTCCGTGGAATTCCCGAAGTGATACATCAACATCGTCGACAGTATCAGTATCGCCAGCGATACCAATCCCAGAGTCTGCCAAAGATAGCGGCTTTGCATTCCTATACGCATCGATTAACGCCCGTAATCCTTTATGTGTGCCTTGACAGAATCTTCTTTGGTTAACAGCAGATCAATTCGTTCCATATCGGCGGTAGTGGGCCGATCAAAACGCTGGGTATTGAAATAGGATCGTAACAATGGTGCAGCAACAGGATCTTCATGCATTTTTAACAGCAGCTGTGCCAGGCCCGCTTTTAGATCCTCGTCAAGATCTGCCCGGATCAATTCCAGTGCAGTGACAAACTCCCGGGTTTCATGAATTACACGCAGGTTTTCACGAAACTGGTCTGGCACAACGTCACTGTTATTCCACCGGGTTCTGCTCAACACACCCGCATCGGCGATACCTTTGTGCACCCACAGCGCAGTGTTGTAATCGGATGAGGAAACCAGATAGCCGACCTGATTGGCTGGTACCTGATCACGTGCCGACGACAACATGTATGTCTGCCGACCACTTGATTGTAACTCCAATATCGGAACGGAATACGCATTGTCTGCGTAAGGATGTTCCAACGCGACAACGTGGCCACTCAAACTTTCAAGATCCGCAAGTTCACTGTCCTTACGCACAAAAAACACACTGCTGAACGTTGGGGCACCATTTCTCCAGCCTCGCGCAAGCACTTCCATATGCGCATAGCGCAAGAAGTAAACCAGATTATTTGCCGTCTGCGAAATCCAGTCCACACGGCCGTGTCGGACAAGTTGGGCCAACTGATCCCGATTATTTGCGGTGACGATAATGACATCGTCAACGCCGTAATCTGCCATGTGTGTTTTGACATAATCCGCCATGGGTTGCAGGCTGGTAGCGGGGCTTGCTTCATCAGGTAACAGTGCACCGACGACCAGAATGCGCTGATTGGAATCACGCTCCGAATGTTCGGCGTCGGCAGCGCCGACGCATAGCACTACGGCACAAAACCAGGCAACAATTACCTGCAGACCTGATCTGTCGAATATATTTCGTAATCGCATCACTGGCTACGTGCGCCCACGGCTATGCCCCGCATAACAAATTTATGTAGGGAAAGTGTAAGGGTTTGCGCAATTTCAGAGCGTTAAACGGTTCACGTTATTTATAATTGGCGACCTGCATCGCTGCGGCCTGCCCGACTTGTTAGACAATGATAACAAAGACTTAACAGCGATGCAGTGATACGATTCTTTACAGAGAGTGTCAGTTGGGTCTGTACACGCAATTTTACATAAGCAGGTCGCGGAACGCGTGCGCTAGTTCTGCATCGTGTCAATTGTAATGTTGAATGTTCGCGGATCTCCTTCGCGCAGTTGAACTGCGCCAAAGTAATCGCCTGGTTTAGCGGTCGGCGTCCCGCCGAACGATACTCTGGCAACGACTTCGACTTCCTTGAAGCCGGACAGTTTACGCGTGGGCAGCATGGCGTTTTGATCAGTTAACGTGATTTGTGCGGGTAGTGCTTTGACCGTCAGTCTTTGTGCCGCCAACGGTGGCCCGGGTTGACCGAGCGCACGTGCCAGCACGAACACCGTCGTATTTGCGTCAATCTGACCGTGCAATTGTTCGGCGATATCCACTGTGACGTTTACTGCTTCCGGTGAAGAATCCGCCACTGCTGGTGGTCGAGCGCCCGCTGGTGTTCGCGCGTCTGCTGCTGCCGGCTGCGCCGCTGCGGCTTCGCCCGTCAGATCGGCAATACGCTGACGCAACATCTGCGCGACGGACTCTGCCTGCGGCGAGCCTTCCTGTGCCGTCAGGTCGAGTAACGCCTGCCACCGTGTCCGAGCCACTTCAGCATTTCCCAGAGAGCGGGCGATTTCACCGCCGTACCACAGTGCCTTGCGATCCGTCGGGGCTTGTTGCAACGTGACGTTAATAATCTCTGAAGCCCGCGACATGTTCGACGGGCCTCCGGACATTGCCAGAGCCTCCACGAGCGTCAGATTTATTTCGGTATCCTGACCACGGGACAGTTCGAATGCTGTGCCCAGTGCATCAACAGCACCGGCTGTTTGCCCATACTGTAAGTAGAATGTCCCCAGTTGCTGCCACGCGGAAATATTATGCGGCTCATCATGAACAGCTTTGCGCTTGTCATACAGCGCGCGCATGGCGGGGTCTTCCGGCAACCCGTTTGCACTCCAGTTCCAGTCGCTGTTTTGCGCGTACATTGACAGGGCCCCACCCACCACCACCACGACCATGGTGAGCGGCAGTGCCAGCCCTCCCTGTGCCTGTCGGCGAACATCGCGCAGCGCCGGCACCAGGATAAAAGCAACCGCCACTAATGTCAGTATGGCCACAATAACTTTAAAAATAATTGGCATCTGTTGCCCTATTCCACTTCATCGGCGCCGCCCAAATGGCGACGCAACGTTCCAATCAGCATGAACACCCCCAGTATGGCGATCAGAACGGGACCCAGCCATAACACCAGAGTGCTCGATTTTAACGGCGGCCGATAACGCACGAAATCGCCGTAACGCGCCACCATGAAATCGAGAATCTCATTATCCGATTTTCCTTCCCGCAACAATTTTCTAACCTGTCGCCGCAGATCCTTGGCAAGCTGCGCATCAGAGTCCTGAATCGATTGGTTCTGGCAAACCAGGCACCGTAATTCTGCAATGATATGGGTGTAACGGGTCTGCAGGACCGGATCCTGCAAGGATTCGCTATCAATGGCCATACAAACCTGGCCGCTACCCAGCGCCCACAACACCACATAAATCAATGGCAATCGTTTTATCATTGTGCAACCCGTGCAAGAAATTCGTCACGCCAGATGTCATCTGTCAACGGACCGATGTGTTTGTGCAGGATCATACCGTCTGCGCTGACCAAAAACGTCTCGGGCGCACCGTAGACCCCCCAGTCGATGGCAACATCACCGACTGGATCAAACGCCGTTACTACGTAAGGATCACCCAAGGTGCGCAACCAGCGGGTCGCCTCGGCCTCAGTGTCCTTCCAGTTAAGTCCAATCAATGGAATCTGGTTATCACGTCGGATGCGCAACAGCACTTCGTGTTCATCACGGCAGGCTACGCACCAGGAGCCCCAGATATTGAATGCAAATACCTGTCCGGCAAAATCTGACAATGCCACGGTTCGTTGTGGTTCAGCCAGTGCCGGCAGCGTAAACTCAGGCGCCGGTTTGCCGATCAATGGTGACGGAATCTCACGTGAATCACGCCCAAGACCCGATGCCAAAAACAGAAACAGCACCACAGCGATCACCAGGGGAATGGCAAACTTTATCATGAGGCGAGTCCGGCGGAAGCAGCTTCCCGTGATGCCTTGCTTTCTGGCACTGCCCGGTAGCGCCGGTCAGTCAATGTCAGAAAACCACCGAGCGCCATGACCAATGCACCCAGCCAGATAAATCGCACAAGCGGCTTTATTTGCAGCCGGAAACTGTACGCGCCTTCGCCCAGCGGTTCTCCGAGCGCAACATAAATATCTCGTTGCAGACGCGGATGAATGGCCGACTCGGTCATTGGCATGGTTTGCACCAGATAAGTCCGCTTTTGCGGGGTCAGTTCTGTCACCGGTTTACCATTTCGTGTCACCGAAATGCTTGCCTGGTCGGCAACATAATTTGGGCCATTTACTCTTTCAAATGCCGTCAGCGTAAATTCGTATCCTCCAATGGATACTGGCGCATCGATTTGCAGCGCTACATCACGCTGAGTACTGTATGCCGACGTGTACGTAACGCCCAACACCGTCAGCGCGACCCCAACATGAGCAACCAGCATGCCCACCTGCGTGCGCGGCATGGAACGGAGCGACAGACCGCGTCGGTAACGCAACCACGGTTCCGTCAGACTGGACAGCACTACCCACAAGGCGGTAAATGTACCCAGAACAATGAGCACACCGGAACGCTGATAGACCAGCAACGGGAATGCAACCGCAATCACGGCGGACACAAGCAACGGCCATTTAAGACGATTTTTCAAACTGGCGACATTGCTCTGACGCCAGATCGTGTGCATACCCACCCCAAGAAACACCATCAGAACCAATGTTATCGGCACAAAAAAGGTATTGAACCACTGCGCTCCGACAGAGACCTTGGGCATGTTCAACGCGTCATTGATCAACGGATACAGAGTTCCGAACAACACCACAAACGTCGCGCATACCAGCAGCACATTATTGACCAGCAGTGCCGTTTCCCGGCTGACCAGTTGCATTTTCCCTTGCGCCACAAATTTGCGGGCAGTCAGTGAGTACAGTAACAGGGCACCCCCCACCATAAAGCCCAGAAAAATCAGAATAAAGCGACCACGCTCCGGATCACTGGCAAAGGCATGTACGGATACCAGCACGCCCGACCGCACCAGGAAGGTACCCAGCAGACTGAGCGAAAAGGCCAGTATCGAAAGCAGTAATGTCCAGCTCTTGAACAGGCCGCGCTTGTCAGTAACCGCCAGTGAATGAATCAGCGCTGTTCCTACGAGCCACGGCATAAATGAGGCATTTTCTACCGCATCCCAGAACCACCAGCCCCCCCAGCCGAGCTCGTAATAGGCCCACCAGCTGCCCAGCGCAATGCCAATGGTCAGAAACAACCACGCCAACGTTGTCCAGCGGCGGGTCCAGCGCGCCCATTGGGCATGCACATCACCGCTTAACATCGCCGCAATGGCAAACGCAAACGCCACCGAAAAACCGACGTAGCCCAGGTACAGAATCGGCGGATGTATGGCAAGCCCAAAATCCTGCAGCAACGGGTTCAGATCCCGACCGTTAAAAGCAGCGGGCATCAGTCGTGCAAACGGATTGGATGTGAACAAGATAAACAACAAAAAGCCGGCGCTAACCAATCCCAACGTGGCAATGACCCGGGATGCAAATCTGTCCGGCAAATCGCGGCTCGCACTGGCTACCGCAAACGACCACGCACTTTGAATCAGTATCCACAACAGCAAAGAACCCTCGTGGCCACCCCAGACAGCTGCGACCTTGTACATCTCGGGCAATGCGGTATTGGAATTTGATGCCACGTACTGCACGGTAAAATCGTCGTTTAAAAACGCGTAAACCAGGCAGGCAAACGAAATCACCGCAAACACAAACTGTCCCACGGCAGCGGGTTTTACCGCAGCCATCCAGGTACTACGCCCAGTGTGAGCGCCGGCATAGCCGCACACGATTTGCGTCAGCGCGAGCATCAGGCACAAAAACAGACTGAAATGTCCAAGCTCGGGAATCATGGGCGCGGCTCGGAGGTTTTTGCAGGGTGTTGAGTCTTCAGCGATTCGGCCACTTCCGGTGGCATATAGTTTTCATCGTGTTTTGCAAAAATGGTGTGCGCCTCAAACTCACCGGCATCATTCAGCCGGCCAGTGGCAACCACGCCCTGACCCTCACGAAACAGGTCTGGCAACAGACCGCTGTACCGCACGATGACGTCTTCGGCAAAATCGGTCACAATAAATCGCACGTCCAGTGAGCCTGCGGTGCGTTTAAACGAGTTTTCCTTGACCATGCCGCCCAAACGAAACTCCTGGTCTTTTTTGACTGCGCCTGCAACCACCTCACTGGGATCGAAAAAATATTCTTTCAGGTTATCGCAACCACGCAACCCAAAAAACGTGGCCAGCGAAACTGCAATCAAAAGTATGGAAACGGCTGTCATCCGTTCTTTGCGGGGTGTCATCGAGAATTCTCCATGGGAATTTGTAACCTGATATCTTCCAGCAGGCGGCGACGGTTGCGCGTCGCGATCAGCAGGTTTCCAACGAGCACAAGCACCGTTACGATATAGCAAGGCCATACGAAAACGCCATCGCCGTTCATTGCAAACCAATCTGCCCACTGCGTCATTTAACTAGCACCTCTTTTATCCACGCCTTGCGCCGCTCCCTGATCAACACTTCGTTACGGGTACGCATCAGCACCAGGGCAACAAGGTACAAGGTAACCGCAAACAGCATCGTAAACAGTGGCCACAGCATGCTGCTGTCAATGCCGGCCTGCCCCTTGGTGACTGAGAAGCTCGCCGGTTGATGCAAGGTATTCCACCAGTTCACCGAATAATGAATGATCGGTATGTTCACAACACCCACTATCGCCAGAATCGCTGCCGCGCGATCACCTCGTTGCACATCACTAAACGCATTTCTCAGCAGTGCAAAACCGGCAAACAAAAATAACAGCATCAGGTAGGATGTCAGTCGGGCATCCCATACCCAATACGTGCCCCACGTCGGTTTCCCCCACAACGAACCCGTAAACAATGCCAGCGCGGTCAACGAAGCACCCGCCGGTGCAATCGCCGCGGCAACGGCATGTGCAAGCTTGATGCGCCAGATTAAACCAATCGCACTGGCTACTGCCATGGAGGTGTAACACATCAGTGATAGCCAGGCGACCGGTACATGTACGTACATGATGCGTACCGTATCCCCCATCTGATAATCCGTCGGTGAGGTTACCAACGCCAGATAAAGTCCGATGACTGCCAGCACCGTTGCCGGCACCAAAAACCACGGGATGGCAGTGCCCGACCACCGATAAAAATGGGGTGGCGATGCCATCCGATAAAACCAGTTCATAAACGCATTCATATTTCTATTATCCGTATTTCTGCCTAATCTTCAGATGACCCCAGGCCACCAAACCTCTGCTGACCGCATTAGTCCAGACTCACCCGCAGTGATGCTGCCGTTGCGAACGGCGCCAAACTCACCGATAAAATACATAGCGCTGCCAGCAGTGATAGCGCCCCCCCGGGATCCCTGCCCTGGGCGGCAAATTCAGTCGCTTTTGCGCCCAGGATGAGCGCCGGCACGATCAGCGGCAAGACGAGTACCGGAAACAGCAGCCCACCTTGCCCGACACTGACGGTCAGCGCAGCCCCAATGGCCCCGAATGAGCTGAGCACCAGGGTACCCAATAACAATGCCATCATCAGTGTGATATAGGCATCGCCGTTTAAGTTCAATGAATAGGCTGCGATCGGTGCCAGTATCACCAGCGGCAAACCCGTCAGCAACCAGTGTGCCATCTGCTTGGCAATGACCTGGAACCACATGGGTACCCCGGACAACGCCATCAATTCCAGGCTGCCATCTTCAAAATCTCCGCGAAACAGGGTTTGCAAAGACAACAGCGCAGCCAGCAGTGCGGCCACCCACACGACACCCCCGGCGATTTTTGCCAGGGCTTCGGAGTCTGGTGTCATTGCCAGCGGAAACAGCGCAATGACCACACTGAAGAAAAACAGCGGCGTCAGCGTTTGTGCCAGACGGCGTCCGGACTGGCGCAAATCTTTCCTGATCTGCCCGACAAACGCCTGTCGATACGACACGCTCACGAACTTAAATCCAGGGTCTGCACAGCCGCACTGTCCAGTGCCGGCTGCAAATGGGTGGTCATCAACGCCAGGCCATTGGCGGTGACATGTTCTTTTAACAACCCGTTTGCCCACTGGCGGCCGGCTTCATCGAGGTTGGCGTACGGCTCATCCCAGATCCACACCGGGCAGCCACTGAGAAGTGAACGCAATAGCGCGACGCGTCGTCGCTGTCCGGCAGATAACGCCGCAACCGGGCGCCGGGCCAGATGCGCCAGCTGGTGGTCCTGCAAACATTGCACCACATCATGGCGATGGCGTCGATGCAGACCCGTGGCCCATTCGAGGTTTTCGGCGGCGGTCAGTACTCCGTTCAATCCATCCCGATGACCCACATAGGAAATCAGGGGTGTGGCCTCACGCGGCGACAGTGACGCACCAGCCTGTTGCCAGTTTATCGTGCCCTGTTCCGGGCGGGTCAAAAAACTCAACACTTTTAGTAACGTGGTCTTTCCTGAACCATTGATGCCACAGATATGCAACACTGGTCTGCTGGTCGTCAGCGTCAATTCGCTGAACAGTTGCAAATCGCCGCGCCAGCATTCCAGGCCGACAACGTCAAGCTTTATGTGCGTATGTCGGAAATGGGCCCTGGAAGGCGCGGCTGTGTTCATAGGATCATTTGCGGCCGTCGTTGTGCGGCCTGCCGTGCAGATGGTGCCCGGGGCGAGACTTGAACTCGCACTTCCTTTCGGAAAACGGATTTTAAGTCCGCAGCGTCTACCGATTCCGCCACCCGGGCCTTAAAGCGGTGCCTGACTTGTAATGAGTTGGAGGCTAGAGCCGGAATCGAACCGGCGTACGCGGCTTTGCAGGCCGCTGCATCACCACTCTGCCATCTAGCCGGGTGATCTTCTGTTGCAGGTCTCATACGATCAGCGCAGTACCGCAAGCCGCGGAACTTTAGCATATCAACTGTGCAAATGCAGGGCCCCGGGCCGTTGCCACCAGGCGGTGCAAAATAAAGCCCTGTACCCGGATTACGACCCAGGCGTAGCCGCACAGGTGTGTCCGCCCTGCCGCTGATCAACTGACCCGGTCCACGTGCGATGCAAAAAAAGGAAAATCTATTTTTCTGTTTATAAACATTAACCTGGTTATTTTTCTTAAAGTGATTGCTAACAGAAAGTCTACTCGCCTGCAGACTTGTCAGCTTGCCTTGCCGCCAGCGCATCCAGTTGCTCCTGACTTGCCGGTGTCTGGTGATGCGCTTTCCAGGCTGCATAGCTCATTCCATACACCGCCTGGTGCGCGTCGGCCAGATCCATGTTCTGGCCGTTTTCAGCCGCAGCCGCCACATACCATTTACTGAGGCAATTGCGGCAGAAATCGGCCGTGATCATCAGATCAATATTCTGCACTTCCTTGTGTGCATCCAGGTGCCTGAGCAAACGGCGAAACACCGCCGCCTCAATGGCTGTTCGGGTTCCCTCATCAAGCTTGTCATTCGTCATCGGTTTGAATCCCCAGTCTTTCGTGCATAAGCGGACTTGTGGTGGTGTACTGAACACGCACCTTTTTGCCAGGTTG
>JABDLQ010000235.1 GCA_013002925.1 Gammaproteobacteria bacterium
CGGCAGGCCCATCGAAGAACTTGGTTAACGATACAGATGAGCGGTGTCATCCGGCTGTTTCGCACGCAGCATTTTGGGCGTGAGCAGGGCTGACAATGACCCCGACCCGGCAGCAGCCTCTCGCCACTGCTCAATATCGAGTTGGATCTCGGCACAGCCACACGTCGGGAGATTATCCAACTCTGCATCGCCCAGGTCGTTGCACAACTCTGTAAACGCCGGGTTGTGCCCCACAATCATGACCCGATTCAGACGCCGGTCGAGCCACCTCACCACTCTGAGTGCCTCATTGACATCGAAGGTATACAAGCTCTCGTTGACGGACCACTCATCACCCTGCAGTTGCGCTGCTTTGAGCACGCGCTCGATCGTCATCCGCGCCCGCATCGCAGGACTGCAAAACACTGCGTCGACGGAAAAAAAATCCATCGCCTGCAAGGCCTCACCGATGAGTTGGCAATCGCGTTTACCGCGCGGTTTTAGTGGCCTCTCAATGTCCTGCAGGCTGCGATCCTGCCAGCTTGATTTCGCGTGTCGTAGCAAATACAGGGTTTTCATTGATTTCAACTGCCCATCACAAAGATGGGCAGCATACCGGGCCTATTTCAATGAGCGCAACATCCAGGCGGTTTTTTCATGCACACGCATACGGTCCGACACCAACGCTATCGTCGATTCGTCGGCGGCTTCCTGCGATGCTTTCAACACCTCGCGGCACGTCCGGACCACGGTTTCGTGGCTCGTGGTCAGGATGCTGACCATCTCGGCTGCCGACGGGACACCACTGGTTTCGCTGATATTACTCAGGGAGCTGAATTCTGCGTAGGTGCCGGGTGCGACAACTCCCAGTGTCCTGATCCGCTCTGCGATGTCATCAACCGCAACGGCCAGCTCTGTGTAATGTTCCTCAAACATCAGATGCAGGTCCCGAAACTGTGGACCGGTCACATTCCAGTGAAAATTATGTGTCTGGAGGTACAAGGTGTAGGAGTCTGCCAGTAACACCTTGAGACCATCTGCTACTTCCTGTCGATTCGCTTGTGAAATGCCAATGTCGATCGTGCTCATAAAATCCTCCTGTTTAATTTCAGCCGTAGAATACCGTTATTCCAATGATAACTCTAATTGATTGTTATTACTTATATGATAGGAATAATAGATTATAAGATGCTACGGCCAAAAGCGCTTTGAATCAGGGTGACCGTGCGTTCTGCCGAAACATTGGCCTGGTCAAGGAACGGGTTCAGTTCGGCGACCTCCATGGACGTCATCAGGTGAGTATCCGCGCAGTTTTCGAGCAATTGATGGGCCTCGCGAAAACTCACACCACCCGGAACCAGGGTGCCGGACCCGGGCATGACAGATGGATCGCACCCGTCCACATCAAAACTGATATGAAAGCCAACCGTACCGGTATTGACGACCTTCAGCACCTCCCTGATCACCTGCGTCATCCCAAACTCATCGATGTCCCGCATGGTAAAGGTCGCCACCCCGGAATCATTAATAATTCTGCGCTCGTGATCATCAATATCGCGAATTCCGATTAAGGCCACATTCTCCGGCTTGATAGCAGGGCGCACCCCCAGGATATTGGACAGATCGTCATCACCGTGGCCGAGCAAATGCGCCAGGGGCATGCCATGGATATTGCCGCTTGGTGAAGTGGTCGGAATGTTCATGTCACCATGGGCATCAAACCAGATCAGGCCGATATTTTCGCCCTGCTCCTTGTAATACGATGAAACCCCTGCAACGGTTCCCATCGCGATCGAGTGATCGCCACCGATCACCAACGGTATCCGTCCTTCCGTCAACGTCTTGTAAGTGGTTTGAGCAAGCCTTGTGCACACGTCCAGAATTTCGGACTTGAAGCGAGCTGAGTCATTCTTCGCAACACGCGTTTCCATGGCCGGGACCGAGATATCACTTTCCATCGAGACTTCGTAGCCCATTTTGCGCAATCCTTTTCCCAGACCGGCAATCCGCAACGCAGAGGGCCCCGCATCGGTACCACGGCGCGAGGCGCCCAAATCCAGCGGCACACCAATTATCTGTATCGGTCGATTTCTTGTCATAGTTAGTCCGCCTTTCCTAAAAATCAATGGTAGGCCGCTGACAAAAACGGCGCAAGGAGTCCCCGCTCGAGTGCAACCCGGATCTGAAACCCGCCGGCTTGCCCGCCGCCCACCTTTGGCGCAAAATCTATAGTCGGAAACTTGCTCTGGAGCGGCTTTATGAAACGCCTGATTGTACTCCTGTCGGTGGCTATGTCTGTGAACTGTTCACCATCTGGCGATGATGCAAACAGCCCGGCAGCGCAGACCCCCGCAAAAAACGATGAACATGTCTGGCAAGAGCAAACGGATGCATTGCAAAAAGCCCGGGATGCCGAAAAACTGCTGGAAGACACGCAGCTCCAGCGCAAGCAACAAATAGACGATGCGATACCGCCGCGTTAGGTAGACATGCAATGGATTTACTTGCTCTGCACATAGCGCCATCTCAACACTCCTGCGGTCAGAAAAAACCGCGTGTTGGCAATAGCAGCATCATCACCAGACAAAAAGAACTAACGGGAGTGTAGAGTAAACAGCGACGCATCAACAGGCGACTTCGAGGATGAGTAAAACTATGCAAAAGACAAACTCTATGCACACCAGTGCCGGGGCTCTTTATGGCTAAATTGAAGCTTGGCATTGCTCTTGGAAGCGGTGCCGCCCGTGGCTGGGCACATATCGGTGTACTTCGTGAACTGGCTGAACACGGGATTTATCCTGACTATGTTGCTGGTGCATCAATGGGATCACTGGTCGGTGCCGCCTACGCATCGGAGCAACTGGATACGCTTGAGGATTGGGTCAGGCAATTGGGCCGGCTGGACGTAATCCGCCTGCTGGATGCCAGTTTTCGCGGTGGCGGTGTCATCGCCGGCAGTCGTGTGATGGATGCAGTCGGTGATCAATTGCGTGATTTTCCGATCGAAAAAATGGAGCGCAGTTTTGCCGCGGTTGCCACGGAGCTTGAATCCGGTCGTGAGGTGTGGCTTCGCGAAGGGTCGATGCTATCGGCCGTGCGTGCATCATGCGGCCTTCCGGGATTGTTTGCACCGACCAAGTATCAGGGCCGCTGGCTGATCGACGGCGGTGTCGTAAACCCGGTGCCAGTGTCGTTGTGTAATGCAATGGGTGCCGATGTCGTTATTGCGGTTAATCTTAATGCGTTTCTGGTGTCTCGCAAAAGACAACAAAAACATGAAAAATTGCTCGACAAACACACAGCCGAGGAAGACCAAAGCACCATCGATCGCTTGTCCAACATGGTTGGTTCAGTATTCTCTGGCATGCTTGGCAAGAATTCCGAGCAGCCCGGCATACTGGATGTGGTGAGTGCGTCGATCAATATCATGCAAGAGCGCATTACCCGAAGTCGCATGGCGGGCGAACCACCGCGCATCGAAATACGTCCACGGCTGCCGGACATCGAACTGATGGATTTCCACCGCGCTGATACGATTATCGACTGCGGTGCCCAGGCCGTTCGCAAAGTCGCGAAAGAACTCGAGGAACTGACTGAACTGCTGGAACACCGACAATCCTGATTTTCCAGATCGCGCAGCTGATCAGTTTTTTGTCAGCGGGTTTGAGTGACACGCCGCAATAAATACCCGTACCGGTCACTGCCGGACACCGGGACGAGCTTATTATCCTGGCTGGATTTTCCACTCTGTGACGGGCTACCGTCATTCCAGACCAGGCGTGAGGATACAATAGGCGGTTGTGATCAAGTTCATTATTAAATTACTGGTTTTGCTGACCGCGCTGCACCCATTGACAAGTGGTGCAGTCACGTTGACGCGGCAAATCGCCATCGACAATGACGATGCCGAAGAGCGTCAGTCAAACGGCTCCGTCAATCGGGGGGATAACGATCTGGAGCTGGGCTACGATGGTAATCTCCAGCAAATTGTCGGTTTGCGTTTTCAAAACCTGACCATTCCAGGCGGCGCAACCATCACCAACGCCTTTATCCAGTTTACCGTTGAAGGCACGGACAGTAACGCGACCAATCTGGTTTTAAGCGGCGATGACGCTGACAATTCGGGGGCGATCGCCAACGTCAACTTTGATATCTCAGGGCGCACACGTACCACCGCGTCGGTAAACTGGAACAATGTTCCCGCATGGAACTCTGTGGGTGCGGCTGGCGTCGATCAACGCACTCCTGACCTCACCAGCATTGTGCAGGAAATTATCGCACGTCCGGGATGGTCGTCAGGTAACGCGATGACAATCATTATCGACGCGGGTGCCGGCTGCAACTCCTCGAGTTGCCGACGCCAGGCTGAGTCGCGTGATGGCAGTGCCGGCGATGCGGCAGAACTGGTGATTGAGTACACGACGCTGGTCCCCGGCACAGCGGATCTGGCCCTGAGTAAAAGCGACTCGGCCGACCCGGCAGACAACAACTCCATCATCACCTACACGCTGGACATCAGTAATGCCGGCCCGGAGGCGGCCAACAACGTGCTGGTATCCGATCCACTGCCGGCAGGAATGACCTTTGTTTCTGCCAACGCAACCCAGGGATCCTGTACTTTTGCAGCCGGTACTGTCGATTGTAACCTCGGTACATTGCTGGCGACGGACAGTGCCGTGGTTTACATCGTCGCCCGGGTACCGGCTACCAGCGGTACCCTATCAAACACGGCCAGTGTCAGCAGTGATGAACCGGATGCCAACATGAGCAATAACTCGGCAACCGAAACTACCGACGTGACGCCACTTAACAGTGATCAGCTTTGTTACCTGGTAGCGGATGCCGGAGGTGGCAACGGCGGCAACGATTTGCTCACTACCTCAGATTCGGCAGACACCAGCAACGAAATGAGCATCGGGACCGGCACCGGCACGTTTAATATCGAAGCGATTGCCTGGCGCGCAGATACCGGCGTACTGTACGGCGCTGATGCAGGCCAACTGGGTATTATCAGCACCACCACCGGGGTGTTTACCGCGCGACCACAGTCTTTTGGGACGGGTAGCGGTGCAGCAGGAAATATAACCTTTTCAGATGTCGATGGTCTGGCGTGGGATGGCACGACGGGAATGCTGTTTGGCTCTCACACCAGGGCCGGGAGCGACCTGTTGTTTGTCATTGATCCTGTCACCGGTGCACACGTACCCGATGCCTTTGGCGCAGGGATTGACTATGTGGTGATACAGCAAGTATCTGGTAATGACATTACCGATGATATTACCGTCGACATTACCACGGGCACCATGTACGCCTCGGTCAACTCCGGAGGCGTTACTGATCGATTGATCATTATCGACAAGACCACCGGTGCTACCACCGATATTGCGGCGATGACGGTACCCGATATCGAGGGCCTCGGCACGGATGAGTTCGGGCAACTGTGGGGCGTCAGCGGCACCCAGAACCGTTTGTATGAAATCGACAAGAATACCGGTATTGGCTCAAACGGCAGACCACTGTCACAGGGTACCGATTATGAATCGGTAGACTGCTACTCGACATCGCCTACGCTCGTTGCTGACATCGCCATGTTAAAAACCGTCAGCGATGCCATGCCTCCACCCGGAGGGAATATTGACTACACGATTACCGCAACAAATAACGGTACCGGCAATGCAACCATTTTGCAGGTGCAGGACTCCCTGCCTGGCGGCGTGACATTTGTTTCTGCAACGCCCAGCACCGGCACGTATGACGCGGCAACCGGCGTGTGGTACATCGGCAACCTGAACGATGGTGCCTCTGCCACATTAATCCTCAATGTCAACGTAGACAGTGGTACGGGCAACAGCACCATTACCAACACGGCAAGCGTGTTATCACTATCGCAAAGTGATCCTGTCTCAGGCAACGATACCGCCAGCGTTGACATCACGCCAGCAGGACCGATGATCGTTAGCACCAAATCAACCATCACTTTATCCGACCCGTTCTCCGGCGTGAGCAACCCCAAGGCGATTCCCGGGGCTGTCATTGAATACAGGATTACGGTACAAAATACCGGATCGGGCGGCACCGATCCGGACTCGGTGATTATTGGCGATGTGATTCCGGCAAACAATGCTTTGCTGGTGACAGATTTCGACGGCACAAATCCCGGACCTGTTGCGTTTATCGACGGCACCCCGGCCAGCGGTCTTAGCTATAATTTTATTGCGCTGGGCGATGTCACCGACAGCATCAGTTTTTCGAATGACAATGGTGCGTCGTACACTTATGTTCCCGCCGATTCCGGCGACGGCACAGACCCTGCGGTGACCGATATACGCATACAGTTTACCGGCGCTTTGCTGGGCGACACAGGTGCGGGGCGCACATTTGATATTCGCTTCAAAACGGTATTGCAGTAAGCTCGTCAGACCTCCCGCAGAAAATTGAAGCGCACCGTTTTAGCCGGCGCAAACACCAGTTTTATGTCAGGGGCTGAAAGACGTTCGCCATGATGTGACGCCAGTAGAATTCGCGCTACGCATCAAGGCCGGTATGTCACCCGGCTGACACCGCCATCGGAAAATGTCAGCGCAGAGCACACTCGCCCTGTCAACGCCGTTTAACTGACGATGTAATCGATTACCAGCGCCACGCGACGATTCGACTCGCCTGCGTAACCGGTCGCACCCGGCATGATTTGACGTTCCTTGTCTTCACCGTAGCTCACGGTACGCACCTGCGATTTTGCCAGGCCGTTCGAAACCAGGTAATCACGCACACTTTTTGCCCGCTGCAAACCCAGCCATTTATTGTACGCAGCCGAGCCGGAAGGGTCGGTAAAACCTTCCACGGTCACAATGATATTAGGATGAAAATCCGCTATCGTCCGACTGAATTCGCTGAGCGCGTCTTTGTCCTGATCACGCAATGTGGCATCGTTGACCGCAAAATGTGCCGTCATATCGACGCGAATACGACCCTGCAACTGGGCAATTTGTGCGTCGTAATCTGCAAACGTTGATTGCAGGTTTGCCGTCAATTGCGAGACCTGGAATTCCATGCGCTCGAGTT
>JABDLQ010000254.1 GCA_013002925.1 Gammaproteobacteria bacterium
ATTCGGCATGAGCTGCATCTGGCAAACGGCAAAATTCAGCAGATGGAACTCGGCCTGGAAGATGCCCGGCGCCAGCATCGGGAGGAGCGGGAGAAGCGCAGACAATGGCAGAATCGTCATCAGCAGCTGGAGTCGGAATTGACCACCGGGAGCACCGCGCCGGTTGCTGACGACACGCAGCATCAGGATCGGAACAGCGAAAATCAGCATTCTGCACAGCTGGCATCTTTGCACTGTGAAAAAAACAAACTGGCACGAGCGCTCAAACGCGCCCAGCGTGAGTTACGTAAACAGACACACGAACGCGCTCCGCACCGGAATTCGCAATTGTATCGTGCAGATGACGGCAAGCAGAGCACTTTGCCGGCAAACGGTGCGCCACGGCCGCTCAGCTATAAGACGTCGTCCGGACCGTCACCGAAGCTCGCCGCAATGTTGTCGACTGCAACCCACGAGCGCGACAATTTACAGAAAATTCGCGGTATTGGTCCGGTGATGGCCAGAACTCTTAACGAGCTGGGAATCTACCGTTTCGAGCAATTGGCAGCCTTAGGCACCGAGGACATTACCTGGATTGCATCAAATATCAATACGTTTCCAGGTCGTATCGAACGCGACCAGTGGGTGGTTCAGGCCGCCATGCTGGAGCGTGAAAAGGACGGTGCCTGAGACCAGACCGGTCAACACCGCTTCCGCTTCGCCCCGGTCGCCTCAGACAACCTGCTGCCAAATACAGGTGCTGATGGCATATTCTGAATAGCGCCAGACTTGCGTGCGTATCCAGCTTGCATCCAACGTGATCGCTTGGCCACTTTGGCAGTCGTGGCTGCGCTTGAAGTGGGCGGTTCCCGAGACTCTTCGGTAAGGGTGTCCGGTTCGCATCGTGGTGGCATCAGGTAACTACCGTGCAACATTTTTTTATTTACCGCCTGCCGGCAACAGTCAACGGGATCCTGTGACATTATTGTTCATTGGCGCTCACAATGAATCTTCCAGTGACGCGCTCCTGATTTTCGTCTGGAAACGAACCAGCGGGTAATTCCCGGGCTGCAAAAAACAGTGACAATGCCTCGGCCGTATAGCTCATCATACGCGGAGCGGTGTCATTGGCCAGCTGGTAATTTTCGATATTCATATCGGCCTCCAGATAACGGCCATCGGCATTGCGCAGGCAGTTTCTCCAGTTCACCGTAAAATTATCGCCATTGCCAGCGTTTCCTGCATCGCTGACATCGTTGGACCAGCGCATCACATGAGACGGTGCAGGCGTTCCGTTTGGATTGTCACACTCCAGCTCCAGGCTGCTTTGCAGACCGACTGACTCAAACATTTGCAACTGCTGTTCGATTTCGCGATGCAGCGTTTCACTGATGCGTGACACCAGCCATAAATTTTCCAGTGTCCGGTAGGCCTTGGATGCCATCCTCTCATTGAGGTCTCGATTACTGTCCGTATAAGCGTTACGAAAATCCTGAAACCCTTGTGTCTGTGCCACACCGCCGCCGATCTGGAGGGTAACACTGGCGCCCGTGGCACTGAACGTAACCAGCGTTGATGTCCCGGCAAAGTCACTGCGAATTTGCCCGATCGCCGGTTGCCGGTCAAAGCCGAACTCAAGGGGGTCTGTAACAGCGGCGCTGAACTCGCCGCGCAGTAGTTCATCCGGATCAGCGGGCAATACGCTGGCCGCCCAGCTGGTATTCACATCAAACGACACCGGAACCTCACGCAGCGTAATGCGATCATTTGCCGGTTTTTCGAAGCTGCCACGTAAATTGGCCATGTTGACACTGTCATCGGTAGTGCCGTTAGAGAACTCAATGAGTCCGCCATTGGCGACCACAAAATCGACCATGACAGGTGGCAGCACAGGCGCTGGATCGGGGTCATAACTTTTGCTTCCCACAGCCAATAAAATAGCCGCGCACCAGACGATGGCGAGACCAGCAAGTTTTTGAAACGAGGTAGCGTGCATTCAGGGTCTCTCCACGGACCGCGTCCGATCAGGTTCCGATGTGGCAATCTGCAAGGTGAGTAGTAATGTGGCCAACAGTATTGCCACCAGGTCAAGATAGTCAAACGTGCCGGCAACGACGTATGCCAAAACAGCATTGATTGCGACGTTTCTCATCCCGGTATCGGGCACTTCGACAAAGGCAGTGGCAACAGCACTACTGACGCTGGGGTGTTGCACAAACTCAAGGGTCAGACACAGCACAGTGCCTCCCATGATGGCGACAGTGGCCAATCGACCGGTGCGGCAGACCATAATGCCCATCAATAAAATGATGTAGGCATGTAAAAAAGAGGGCAGCTGCAAAGTTAAAAAGTCAGGCCAAAAATTGCGCAAATGGACCAGGACTGGCTGCGTTTGCAACCATAAAGGCATAAGAACTGGCATCTGATCGCGGCCGACGAGATAGACCAGCACGCCCGCAATGACAGCCAGCGCAGCGTGCCTGGTCAATGTTAACGATCGACAAGCGCGGGATGAGAAATCACTCAGCTTGAACATAATCCCGATTCTACGCGTACCGGGATTCACAATAAAGCATTCAAAGATATTGATATTACAGGTGATTGGCCGGGACAATCGGCCTGCACAGAAAAGAGCTTTAGCGGTTGGGCAGTCGGTTGCATCCGGGGAACCGACAATGATCGAGCGAATGCCCTGCGCGAGAATGTTTTGGGCAATTTGAATTTCACGGTCGCTAATCTGTCGTGTTCTGTATTATGGAAAATTGAGCCAGTACCTTGATTTGGTCTACACTCTGCCCGTGAAAGACATAAAAGAATAAGTGGGGAAGCTCAAGAGAGTTTGAGCGAAATAATTCAAATAATTAACTACGGGTAGAAGAGCCGCGCGATAGCGTGGACTCGCCCACAGTTTCGGAGGTTCTATGAAGATTTTAACATCGGCACGTCAACTGCTCACGCTGGGCGTGCTCAGTATGATTCTTGCGTTTACTCCTCAGGCACAAGCCACAAGCTACACTTCGCTGGTCGTCTTTGGCGACAGCCTGTCTGATTCAGGCAATCTTAGTGACTTATTCCTGGGTTTTTTGGGGCCAGACGATGAGTATGCGGATTCAAGATTTACCAGTGACTTCACCGACGGCACGCCAGGGCTCGTATGGGTTGAACACCTCGCCGGCCTCATGGGCCTGACTCTGGATAACTCCGTCGCCGGCGGGACCAACTACGCGTTTGGCGGTGCGACGGCATCCGGGATGGGGGCAACCCCCCCCTCTATTTCTGACCAGTTGGGTCTCTACATGAGCGACCTGATGATGTCCGGGGTTGGTCTGGACGATACCGGATTATTTGTCGTGTGGGCCGGTGGGAATGATGTATTGAGTCTGCTGGATGGCGGCCCTGGAGCCAGTGGTGCCGCGGGCAGCATTGGTAGCGTAATCACGGC
>JABDLQ010000267.1 GCA_013002925.1 Gammaproteobacteria bacterium
ATGCTGAAAAGGCGCTGTTGCAACATGACTGGCCCGGCAACGTCAGGGAGCTGCAAAACTGTATCAAGCGTGCAATGCTGCTGGCGCGCTCCAAACACCTGACCGCAGCTGACCTGCAGATTGTCGGAAACGCTGCGCGACCTAAAGCCAACGGGGAACCTGATCGCAACAGTGTCATTGCAGCGCTCGAAGACGCTGATGGCGTAGTCGCCAAGGCCGCGCGCTCGCTGGGCATGAGCCGCCAGGCGTTGTATCGCCGCATGGAAAAATTCGATATCAACAAATGAGCTTGCACCGTGAGCTGTGTTTAACATCATGCACATCGAATAGTAAAAACCACTTCCCGGCGCACCCGCAATGAACCAGGATCGGAGGCAGTTGAGTAAACCCGAAGTACCTGACACCAGGGAGAATATTTTGGCAGTGGAGCAAGGTTTTTGCAGAACCGGACCGCCGGTGAGAACAACCCTCAACGTGAGAACACGCCCTGTGTGAGCACCGATCTGCCGGAACGACCAACCATTATTCGAAACAGACAAAGGGTGGAAACTGCTGTGGATGCAATTGGATCGGTGCCTGGTAGAAAAAAATCATCTTCCGCTTGCATTTGCAACGCGTCCTTTTCAGGATGGCACCTATGATTCGGTTCTCACTGGAAGGCAAACTGGCCCTGGTGCTCAGCATCAGTGCCGTACTGACGGTTGCGGTAACGGCCATTCTGTTCCTGTCAATCGATAACACCTGGGTTGCACTGCTGGTTGCCCTGACCCTTACGGTGACACTCAGTGTACTGGTTGCCCAGCGCGCCGCGGCCCCGATTCGCAATTTGATCCTGGCATTACGTGACGGTGTCTCAGGGCTAAAAGACGGTGACTTCAGCACGAGCATCGCCAAACGACGAAACGATGAACTGGGCAAACTGGTGGGTGTGTACAACGAACTGGGAGACGTCCTGCGTCGCGAACGGCAAAGCCTGTTTCAGCGTGAACTGCTGCTGGACACCGTGATTCAAACCACCCCGCTGGCGCTGGTACTCGTCAATCCATCCGACCGGGTCGTGTACAGTAATACAGCCGCCCGTGAGCTGTTTCGTGGTGGCAAGGCGCTCAACGGCAAGAATTTCAGCAGCGTTCTTAACCACATCGACGAGGGCTTCGCTCGCGCTGTCAATGCTGGCCGGGACGGATTGTTTACCATCAGCGAAGATGATGAGCCGCACACGTACCATTTGTCACTGCGAAACTTTGAACTCAACGCACAACCCCACCAGTTGTATTTATTCAAGCAGCTCACCCATGAGTTGAGCCGTCAGGAAGTCGCCACCTGGAAAAAAGTGATTCGGCTGATCAGCCATGAACTGAACAACTCACTCGCCCCGATCTCTTCACTGGCTCATTCAGGTGGCATCATTTTGCAAAACCCGAACCAGGACAAGCTCGCAGATATATTTGCCACGATCGAGGAGCGCAGTTTGCACCTGAAGACGTTTATTGAAGGCTACGCCCGTTTTGCGCGCTTGCCGGCACCACGGCTGCAGGATGTCGACATTAACGCGTTCGTCGAGATGCTGAGCCACACGGTTAATTTCAATTGGAGCACCGCTGATACGTACGGAGACATGCAGGCCGACCAGGTACAACTTGAGCAAGTCTTCATAAACCTGCTTAAAAACGCGCACGAATCAGGATCAGCGCCGGAGGACGTAGAGCTTGTCATCACCCCCACCAGCCGCCAGGTCCGCTTCGAGGTTCACGACCGTGGCGCAGGCATGTCCGATCAGGTCATGAAAAACGCCTTGCTGCCATTTTATTCAACCAAACAGAAAGGCACCGGACTCGGCCTGCCGTTGTGCCGTGAAATTGTCGAAGCCCATGACGGCCGTCTTAGCATCGCCAACCGCGAGGGAGGTGGCACCACGGTGAGCGTAACGTTACCAAAAAACCGATAGAACCTACAGAGCCTATAAAACGGTGCAATTGGGAACCATGACGCGTAGTACCGAAGAGGATCAACGCCTGCTGAGCCAGACATCGTCCCGACTGATTCCAGTCTCCGGCTCAATTTGCAGAGCAGTGGACTCTTAATCCATGGGTTCGGGGTTCGAGTCCCCGAGGCCGAGCAATTTATTTATTCCGGTATCAGAGCCCCTGCTTCTTCTCATTCGAATATCGAATTCAATAGCTGACCCAGGCGGGTACCGCCGCTGTACAGGCGCCGATTCAGAAGCGCGTTTTGTGCGGCAGCGTATTCATAGCTTAGCCTCGGTAAATTTGCTTGCGGGTGTCCGTCGTCACCAGCGTCGTAGACCTGGACACGATGGGCAATAGACTCATGCGCCCAGG
Organism: Gammaproteobacteria bacterium; assembly: GCA_013002925.1. Taxonomy (GTDB): domain Bacteria; phylum Pseudomonadota; class Gammaproteobacteria; order Steroidobacterales; family SZUA-146; genus SZUA-146. The sequence continues at coordinate 2,343 of JABDLQ010000267.1, forward strand.
TGACGGGCCCAAGGCCTAAACCAAGCCCTTTCTTGTTGGCAAATTCCTGTTCCAAAAATGCTGTGAACTCTGTGTAGCTTAACTGCTGAAATTCGATGAGTTCGGTATCCCAGACCGTGTGCAGATTCGTCAGTTCTCCAAACCACTGTACAGATATCACATTGGCACCCAAGTCGCTGCGCCCAACGTGCAAAGGCTGATGAATGTCGCCAACAAAATGCACCAGCAGTGCGAGCGCGGTGAGCCGGATGGAATTGTCCAACGGTGTTGCCCCGCTGTCGGCAAGCAACGCGGCAAAATCGGCGGCCTTTGCCGGGTCACCTGCCACAATTTCGGCAAAATAATCAATGGCACTAACAATGTTATTAGGCATGTTAAGCGTTTTGAACAGCTCGCCGTTGCAGGCTCTGGACAAGTAAGCCGGTTTGGCCATGCCCTGCTCCAGCGTTTCATCATCATCGACAGTCACGTAATGCATCGGTTTGATGCAATCCCACGCAGGGTCCGACCGGATAAAGTCAGCCCAGTTGGAAAGCAGCGCCAGGCTTTTCGTGCCGGCCAGTGCCCGCACGGCCGCGTGAGCTTTGGGTGATAACCGGTCTTCACCAAGTTTGGCCGTTATGCGGTGACCATTCTTGCCCCAGGCGTACGCGACTTGCGGCTGCATGCCCAGTAACACAAAAGCGGCGACGAGTACCACCGTTAACAATACAGATCGGTTCATGGCAAGGTTCCTGATTATGGGCTGGGGGATCTTTGACACGCCAGATGGCCGTTTGGACCGGGCTGGGCGTCCCTACTCCGGTAGTAGTGTAATCAATAATATGTCAGTCGACAAAAGTCATTGGCGCACAATGCCCGCATTGGCAGAACCGCGGGCCGCCGGTTTAGACGCAGACGCCAGAAACTCATCAAGCCGGGGTGATCAGAATTTACGGAACGAGACCGCTGAATGCAATGAGGTCTGCATTGCCCGACAGCAATGCAGCCTGAGTGAACAGCAGCATTACCGATAAAACAACACACCGGCACGCGACACTGCCGACCCCGGAACGTTAATGGGGCCGTCTACAATCTATGGGTA
>JABDLQ010000270.1 GCA_013002925.1 Gammaproteobacteria bacterium
TGGCAGGACGGACGCCATCATTGCCGTTGAAAACGACTTCGATTCAACACTGGGGTCAAGCTTTACATCACTACGCACAGAGCAAAGAGGTGCTGGCGTCACTGCCCCTGTGGACGGAGCTCGCAAAAACCTCACGTAATGATCAGCCGCTTCCTGTTGACGCACCGCAGCCCGGCGTCAATGACTGGCGGTCTGCCGCGACACAGTCAGCCATGCTTGGAGCAGAGGAAACCCAGGCGCTGATGACGAATGTGACGACAAACTGGCGCACCCAGCCGCATGATTTGATGCTACTTGCACTGGAGCAGACCCTGCGTGAGTGGACGGGCGCACCTGCATTTACAGTCGATGTGGAAGCTCACGGGCGCGAAGCGGTATCCGGGGAGTTAGACCTGCTGCGCACGATCGGCTGGTTTACCTCCATCTATCCGGTCAGACTTGCCCATGGCCTGCCTGCGACGCATACGCCAGAGCAGATGGTCGATAGTTTGCGCCAATTGCGCGATGCCCAGCGGCAGCTGCCGGCTGGAGGTATCGCGTTTGGGGTATTGCGCTATCTCCATGATGATGCCCGTATTCGCAACGAGCTTGACCAGGCTTCGCCAGTGCTTTTCAACTATCTTGGCATATGGCGCAAGCAAACCACACCCGGAGCAATGTTTGGTTTTGCCCAACCGCTGATGGCTGTACAGCGCAGCAACGGGATAAGACCCTATCAGCTCGAAATCAATGCGGCGGTATTTGCCGGGCGCTTGCGGGTCGACTGGACATACAGCAAAAATTTGCATCGGGATGGTACCGTGGCACAGATGGCACAGCGGTTTATCACGCACTTGCGTGCGCTGATCCGGTATTGCACGAAGCATGTCGATGACAAGCGCTCAACGCTGGAATTTCCAACGGCTGATCTGAGTCAGCACGACCTGGATGATCTGCTGGATGAATTTGGTGAACACTGAATCCCGGGGCCGGACGTTTCCCGACAGGGGGGTGTTGTGAACAAACAGAATATCGAAGACATTTATGCGTTAACACCGCTTCAGCAGGGTGTACTGTTTCACACACTCGAGTCCACCGTTCCGGGTGTTTATTTTGATCAGTTCAGCTGTCAGCTGGAACCGACCACCCATCTGGATGCGTTACAACGTGCCTGGCAGGCGCTGATTCTCCGGCACGATGTATTACGCACGCTTTTTACCTGGGAAAAGCGTGATAAACCACTGCAAATCGTGCGCCAGAGAGTCGCGCTTCCATGGCAACAGCTTGACTGGAGCGACGTGGCGCCGGACCAGCTTGCTACCCGACTGAACGACTGGTTACGCACTGATCGTGAGCGCGGCTTTGAACTGGACAAAGCACCACTGATGCGGATCACAATCATCAGTCTGCCGTCGGGTTGTGTGCGGATGATCTGGAGTTTCCACCACCTGATCCTGGATGGCTGGTCCGTGCGCCTGATCTTGTCCGAGTTGCAGATGTTATATGACGGGCACGTACGTAACCGAACGGTCGAACTGCCACCGACACAAAAATTTCGTCAACTGGTCGACTGGCAGCGTAGCCGTGACACTCGCGAAGAGCAGGCCTACTGGCAAGATTATTTGCGCGACTATGCAACGCCGGTTTTTCCCAACATCGCCTCTCACTGCCATGACAGCGATGCAGCCGGTCCGCGAGCAAGCGGCCCTGAGGTTTCCTTGATGACCGAAAAGCAGCTGGATGCTGCAACATACAACGCACTGCAGAACCTCGCAAAACAGCAGCATGTCACGCTAAATACCGTGTTTGTTGCAGCGTGGGCGCTGGTGTTGTCACGGTACTGTGACAGTCAGGATGTCGTGTTTGGCACGACCGTCGCAGGCCGCACCGCGGCACTTGAGAACATAGAGCGTATTGCGGGTTTGTTTATCAACACGCTGCCAATACGTGCCCGCCTGGCTCCCGCCGATACCGTTGCCGGTTTTTTGCAACACACACAAAAGGCCCAGGTGACGCAGCGCCGGTACGAACACAGTTCGTTGGCTGAGGTGCAAAAATGCAGTGATGTGGCGGGCGGCACGCCGTTGTTTGAGACGATCCTAGTCTATGAAAACTTTCCGGCACTAAAACAGGCCACTGGCTCACAGAACCCCGAGATGCTGAAGTATTCAGAACAACAGTTTATTGAATACAGCAACTATCCGCTCGCGGTACTCATCGTGCCCGAATCTGAACTGAAAATTATTGCGGTCCATCAGCCTGCGCGACTCGATGTACCGGCAGTGCAGCAGCTGTTGGAAAATTATCGTACCGTGCTTCAGCAGATGGCTGACAATCCACTGCAACAAGTGCATGCGCTGTCCATGCTAACAGTCGACGAACGGCAGCGTATGCTGACAGACTGGAACCTCACCGACCGTCCTCTGAAGGCAGACGAAACCGTCGTGACATTACTTGAACGCTGTGCGTCGCAACAGCCAGGCGCTCCTGCAATCAGCGCCGGATCGCATGGGTTGAGTTATGCGCAGCTTAATCGCCGGGCCAACCGTCTGGCCTGGCAGCTGCTGGATGCTGATGCGGCCTCACGCGGTGTTGTTATCTACAGCGAACGCGGTGCCGATGCAATTATCGCAATGTTCGGTGCACTAAAAGCCGGTGCTCCCTATGTCAACGTGGATGCAAAAGATCCTGGCGGACGGCTGTCCCTGGTGCTGGATGATCTGGCTCGTTCCTGGTGCCGTGAGTCTGCCGGCAAACCTGTTGTGATCACAACAGAGGCGCTTTCCGGGGACATACCGACCGACGCCACTACTGTAATCCTCTCCGGCGCACCGTCAGGCGACGCACGTGACGATAATCCCAAGCACCCGTTAAAAGCGACGGATGTCGCGTATATTATTTACACATCCGGTTCTACCGGACGACCCAAGGGTGTGATGGTCACGCACCGTAATCTGTACAACTCCACAGATGCCCGGTTCAATTTTTATGCCGACCCCGTATCCTGCTTCGCGCTGCTGTCGTCACTGGCAACCGACAGCGCCATCGCAGGTATTTTCTGGACCCTGTGCTCAGGCGGGCAGCTGGTCATACCCGCCAGTCGGGCGGAACTCGATATCGGGCCGCTGGCAAAACTTCTTCAGGACAAACGCGTGTCACACATATTGTGTGTACCGTCTTTGTATGCCCTGATACTGGAACATGCGGATATGAGCTGTCTGAAGCAGCTCAATACTGTTATCGTGGCGGGGGAATCATGCCCGGCCACCCTGGTAAGCCGTCATTTTGAACGCTTGCCCGATACCAGGCTGTATAACGAATATGGCCCCAGTGAAGCTTGTGTATGGGCCAGTGCGTGTGAATTTAGCGCAGACGACGCGACGCAGACGATTACCATCGGTCGACCGATACAAAACACCCGACTATACATCACAGATCGACTGATGCACCCGGTGCCTGTTGGTGTGAGCGGTGAACTGTGCATCGCAGGCACGAATGTAGCCTCAGGCTATCTCGGGCAACAACAACTCACAGACGACAGCTTCGTACCCGACCCGTTTTCTCCCGACCCGGCTGCCGGCGATGCCGGGCAGCGACTCTACAAGACCGGTGACCGTGCACGGTTCCTGCAGGACGGGCGCGTGGAGTTTCTGGGCCGTGTCGACGAGCAGTTCAAAGTGCGTGGGTATCGAGTGGAACCTGGTGAAATCGAGAGCACTCTGAACGCTTGTGCCGGCATCGGGGAGGCGGTGGTTCTGCTCGATGACAGTTCAGCAATCGACAGCGAACTGAACGCTCTGGTAAGTCGCATGGATGACCAGAAAATCTGCGAGTTGTTGGCGACAATAGAAACCATGGATGACGACGACATCGTCGCGGCATTGACATCACTGCATCGCTGACATAAGACCATGGTTCATTCCGCATCAGAGGAGTCTGTGTAAATGATAAAGCGCATCAAGCGCACACGGGAGTTTGAACTTTCCGTGCAAATTAAAGATGATCAGTTTATTCGCCCGCCTCATGACCGGCAGCGTAGCTGGTTGTTAAATCGGTCAATCGCTGAATTGTCTGGCGATCTGTATGCGCTGGATCAACTGGCACAGCGCTTTGTACCGGGCACTGAGACTTTGCACAATACCGACCGTACGCAGGCAGAGCTGAGCGATCAGGAAATCATGGAAGACTGGCAGGTTCCGCTGATGCAGGCGATGGCGGATATTGTCACAAGCGTTCACGGGGACGTTCTGGAAATAGGGTTTGGCCGCGGTGTTTCCTCATCCATGATTCAACAAGGCGGTGTGCGCTCACATACCATTATTGAATGCAATGATTCGATTGTTCAACGTTTTGATTACTGGCGCCAGGATTTTGAAGGGCGCGACATTCGGTTGGTCCATGGCTTATGGCAGGACACACTTGATAACCTGGGCCTGTTCGACGGTGTGTTCTTTCACACCTACCCGCTCAATGAGGAGGAGTTGCTGAGTCAAATCGGTGAGAGCGTAACCTTTGCCGACCATTTTTTCCCCCATGCGGCAGCGCATTTGCATGAGGGCGGTGTGTTTACCTATTTGTCGAATGAAATCGATTCACTGAGTCGGACACATCAGCGTCTATTGTTTCGTCATTTTCAGCGCATCGAGACACAGCTTGTTAAAGACCTCGCCATTCCTGATGATGTTCATGATGCATGGTGGTCGGATTCGATGGTCGTCGTGAAAGCGGTAAAGTGAACATGACGCCACCGACCACAAATTATCGTGACCGACTTGATGCACTGTCGCTGAACAAAAAGCGCTGGTTTCTGGAACTTGCCAGGCGTGAGTCGGGTTTCACCGCTAAAACGGTTGGCGGTTCCCGCCTGATCGCCTACATAACCTGCACGGGTGATGATCAACCGGACTCGACAACGTTACGTCAACATTGTGAACAGCATCTCCCCAGCTACATGGTTCCCCAGGTTTTTATTCCTGTCGATGAAATTCCTCGCACATCCGCTGGCAAAGTAGACCGATTTGCGCTGCGACTGCACGATGCCATAACGCCGGCTGACAGCACAGGCGCAGATGACGCGACGCCGCGCAATGCCATAGAGACAGCGCTGGTTCAGATATGGGCCGAGGTGCTGGGCATGGAAGATCTGAATATTCATGACAATTTTTTTGAAGTCGGCGGAGACTCCCTGCAAATTATCCGCATCCTCTCGCGTGCGGCCAAAGAAGGAATCAGCCTGAAACCAGACGTTATTTTCGCACACCCCACTATTGCCGAGGCCTCATCCTTTGCGACGCTGGCATCTGCGGAACCGGTCGGTGACGAACCTGTCGCGGGCAGTATGCCGCTGATGCCTATCCAGAGCTGGTTTTTTGAACACATCAAGACCGATCCCCACCAGTGGAATCAATCGGTACTGTTCGCAGGTCATCGTAAAATCGATCCGGAAGCATTGATGACAGTTTGCCAGGCCATACTGGACCACCACGATGCACTGCGCAGCCTGTTTACGCAGGACAGTAGCGGGTGGCATGCGCAGTTGAAAGATCAAATCACTCCGCTTCCAGTTCAGTTTACAGACCTGACAGGCGTCACTGAAGTTGATCTGATGCCCGCCATTCGCGAACAGGCATCGCTTGAAAACGCCCGGCTGTCTTTACCCGCCGGCCCATTGATACGTTTTGTCTTATTCACCACAGCGGAAGACACTCCCGATTATCTGTTGATCGTCGCACACCACCTGGTGGTTGATGCAGAATCCTGGGGGTTGTTGCTCGCTGATATGGAACTGGCCATGGAGCAAACACAAAACAAAGAAGCGATAAAGTTGCCGCGCAAGACACGCTCAATTATTGCCTGGTCACAAGAATTGGTGGACTACGCGAAACGCCCGGATCTGCCGAAACTGGCAGCGTACTGGCACACCCCGGCAGCGAATAACAACCCGGCTTTGCCGGTCGATTCCAAAATCGACGGTGTGGGGCATGCAAGCAGTGGCGCAGCTGCAGATAATATCGAACGCAATACGGGTGTTTGTATTCAAACCCTGGACAAAGATCTCACCGAGCTGTTGTTGAATGTTGCGCAGCATTCGTTGAATACAGGCGTGCACGTACTGATTGTAACTGCTCTGGCCCAAGCAATATCGAATTGGACCGAACGCGATTACGTACAGATGGATATGGAAGGTCATGGTCGGGAAGCACTCTCGAATCAGACGGACATATCACGCACCATTGGGTGGTTTACGAGCGTATTTCCTATACCGTTACAGGCGACAGATCCTGCTGTGTGGAGCGACACCGCGGCATCGCTACGCCTTGTCAAGGAGACAATTCAGGCACTGCCACTCAACGGACTGGCATTTGGGCTGCTGAAAAACCTGTGCCCTGATCCAGCGGTGCGCGAACAGATGCAAGCATTACCACAATCACAAATTCTCTTTAATTATCTGGGCCAGGTCGACCGCGAGAGCACCAGCAGCAAATATCTGTCGATGGTTGACGACCGCTGCGGTGAAGCGCGCAGCGCACGATGTGAACGGGCCTACCTGCTGGAAATAAACGCCCGGATTCGAGAGGGCCAACTACAGCTCGACTGGTCTTACAATCGTGCATATCACAACCTGGCAACAATTGAGCGCCTGGCGGAAGTTTTTGCAGACAATATTCGTACCCTTATCGATATCACTGGCTCAGACGAGGCGACCCCCGTGCATGTGCCATCCGATTTTCCGCTGGCGGGACTATCGCAACAGGAACTCGATAATATTGCCGCGTCGCTAGGAGATGACGATGACTGACAGAAACGGGATGCGACGAAAATATCGCCACCGGTGGTCGACAGCAAATCTTCGCACCAACAACGGGAGTCACCACGATTAACGTCGACCAGACGACTGCCCTCGCCGACCTGTACCGCCGCATCACCGAGCGCGCCCCAGCCCGTGTCAATGCTGTCTTACACCATACCGATATGAAATTTATTTTCACGGTTCTCGCGATTCTGTTCTTCTACTTTATTGTCGAGCGCATCACCGGTCGTGCACTGATTCTTGACGCTGATCATTACCGGGCACCATTGTTGTTGCCCGGCATCGCCGACCGGTTTGGACCGGGATTGCTGCTGCTTGCCGGTGTCGGTCTGATTGCGCTTGCAGTCATAGGTAAACCGCTCACGGCGTGGCAGCAGCTGGACTCCGGGCAGTTGCTAAGACAGTTCATACTGATGCTGGCAGTTGTGATCGCCTGGCCCCTGACCACCTATGGGTATAATCACTATCTAGACCAGGCACATGCATTTGACCGCGCGGCACTGTTGCTTTGTTTGCTGGGGTTGATATGGCGACCGATTTTTGTTTTGCCTTTTTTGATTATCGCGTATGGACTGCTTGGCCAGTTAATTGAGCCCGCGCTTGGCGGCACAATTATCGCCCACAAAACCCAGGTGCTGCGAGTGCTTGAGTTATTTGCCGCCGCTTTTATAGTTTTTGCTTTAAGCGGATTCAGGAATACCCGCCATTTTGTTTTTCTGGCCTGTTGCTTTGTTGCCGCTGGTTACTGGATACCGGCAGTGGCAAAATTACAGTTGGACTGGCTGAGCGGTAACCGCATCGATTTTGTGCCGGTTACCGCATATGCCCATGGTTGGTTAGGCCATCTTGAGCCCCGGCAAATCGTCGAGTTTTCCAAACAGCTGCTTGTCGTAAATGGTCCTGCGCGATTTGCCGTAATTATTCTTGAGACTGCATTTCTGGTTTTTCTGTTTGGACGGTTTTTGTCCTACGGTCTGTTGCTTGGTGCAATAGTTTTTCACCTGTGTGTTTTTGCGCTGTTTGGTTTTTTCTTCTGGACATGGATAGCATTGGATGCTGCCCTGTTGTATTTACTGATAAGGTACTATGGCAACGCTGCCACTGCACCATGGGCACGCTCGCAGCTATGGCTTTCCGTGGCTCTGATCGGCTTCGGTACTTACTGGGCGAAACCGCCGGCGCTGGGATGGTACGAAACACCCCTGGCGTACACCTATCGGATCGAGGCAGGACTGGATAATGGTGAAACGGCAACATTACACCCGCGGTTTTTTGCTCCTTACGAAGATGTTTTTACGATGGCCAGTTTTTCCTATTTAACCCGGGATCATGCCAGGCTCGTGAGCGCTTATGGTGTTACCAGGGACAAGTCGATAAAGGAGGCACTGGCGCAAGCACAAACGGCCGCGGATGTTTTCGCACTGGAAAATCAACGTAATGACGTCGCATATAATCCGCTGCGCGTAGATAAATTTCGATATTTTCTGTCCGAATTCATACAACATCGCAATCACAACGGAGATTCCGGATCAGGGTGGTACACGCTGCACTCCCCCTTGCAGTTCTGGAGCCTGCGTAATGGCAGGAAAATACTGGCAGACCGAAAAATCAGGAACCTGTCTGTCAAAGAGGTCACCTATTTTTACAACGGCGAGACACTGGAGACCATCAGAGAAATTGAAGTGCTCACTATGGCGATCCCGCCGCCAGCCACCACTGTCACCGAAGATTAAATGGGTGAAATGGTGAATCAAATGCACGGTAGCATGAGGATGTTGAGCTGCGACCGCCGCTCACTGGCGTTAATGCGGGTAGGACTGGCTGTTTTGTGTGCCGGAGTCTTTCTGCAGCCTGACTTTGTTTCCGCGCCGACCGCGCTACCGTCTGTGATTGGCCTGTCAGACCATGTCGCTTACCGCTGTTTGGTGAACACGATATTTTTGTGCGCGGTTGCCGGCCTCGCCCTGGGTTACAAAACCCGCTTCTGTGCCATTCTGGCATGGTTTATGCTCGCTTCCTTTAGCGCCAGTGCAAATGTATTTGAGACTCATGCCCTGCTGATTACCGTGATGTTTCTGGCTGCAATTTTGCCGCTGGGAGGGGCGTGGAGTATTGACGAGGCAATGGACAGCGGTAGCGACCCGGATCATCAACAGACGACCGCGGTGAACTCGATAACAACTCTGGCAACCGCACTTTTGATCACAGTTGCCGGATTTGCGCTGATCACCGCATTGGCAAACTATGACTGGCCTTTTACGAGACTCCGTTTGCAGGAATCGTTCCCGGCAGTAACCGCCATCGCTGCTGTCACAGGATGGCTGTTGACAATGGTGTCTTCCGGACATGTACGGATTGTAGCCGTAGTGCTACTGCTACTGCTGATCAATGCCGGCTTTCCCCAGTGGCTCCCTCATGCTCTGGACAGGTTGACAATGTCTATGGTCCTGCTGGCGCTGCTGCCCGGGAAACTGTGGGATGGGGTTGATAAAAAGCTGTTTCCCCGGCGCCACAAGCTGCGAATATTCTATGATGAGCCCTGTGGGTTTTGTCGAAAAATATGCTTCCTGTTTCGCACGTTTATGATGTTAGGAGATGCCCGGATTGCCGCGGCTCAATCGAACGACGCTGTTTTAAAGCAACTGCGCAAATATGACAGTTGGGTAGTGTATGACCATAACGATCAACAATACGTGCGCTGGCGTGCCGTGCTGTTGGTCATGCAACATTCACCGCTACTGTGGCCATTTGGGTACGTCCTGGTCATGCTTGGAATGGGCAAGTGGGGAGATCCGTTATATCGACTAATTGGTACCTCGCGCACATTTTTCAGCTCATTGACGTCAATCGTCATTCCCTATCGTAAGTTGCGCTACTCGATGAATGCTGCCGACTACACGATGGCGATCGTATGGCTTTTGGTCTTTACCACCACACTCATTTTTTCCAATACGCCTTACAGCAGCAATGCGCTCAGCCTGATAAGGGGGTATCTGGGACTGCTTTGAGC
>JABDLQ010000273.1 GCA_013002925.1 Gammaproteobacteria bacterium
AATCATCGAGTATTTCACTGAGTCGAAATGCCTCTTGTTCCGCCTGCTCTCCGATCAGCTTTTGTGCTGAAAGGCGGTAGTCGAAGAATATCGTTAAATGTGTAACGCCGAGTATCACCAATGCGGCAATGGCGATGCTCACGGCTAACCAGGTTTGCTGTACAGGACCTGTATGATCCATCACAACTCCGCGCAGCGGTTCGTATGATGCCGCGATCATCCCTGTGTAGTGCATTCCACAAATCGCAATACCCATCACAAAGGCGGCAATCATTTTGAGCTTGAAAAGCCCATGCTCCGCTCTTCGTGCAAGCGTAAAAGCAATCCAGATTGCCGCCGTAGCTGCAACAACGGCGATCACAATTGAGACTCCAACCCAAAATGTGTCGTAGTGAATTGTTGCCTGCATTTTCATTGCCGCCATGCCCAGATAGTGCATGGTGGCAATACCGGCGCCGAGGATGATCCCGCTGAGGCCTATTTTCAGATTACTGACACTTTTCAGTGAACCTACATAGATGGCGAAACCCGATGCACCGATACCGGCCAGGAGTGATAAAATCGTAATGTTTACGTCATAGGTGAACGGCATTTCCATGCTAAATGCCAACATACCGACAAAATGCATGGTCCAGATCCCGATTCCCATCGAGGCGGCGCCGGCGATAAGCCAGAACGTGGAGACGAAACCCGATGTTTCGGCCACTTTTCTGGCCAAACCCAACGCTGTATACGAGGCGACGACAGCGACTACAAAAGATAAAGCTACCAGTACTGGATCGAACGAACCGCTCATTGGATTGGATTCCCTGTTGCAAATTGTGGGTGCCAGGCGTGTCTTTGCCGCGATATGACAAATGCACCTCTGCAATCAGGTTATCGGCGATCTACGGGTATTCTTTAGATACAATGGTGATGAATTCGATATGCGAATTTCGTGGTGAACCCTTACGTATAACCCTGAAACTCGATCCGCGGGAAGTCACTAATGAATCTCAGCATTAGTTTATTGCTCGTTAAATTCTGCAAAAATCTTTAGCCGGAGCAGGTTGCGGGTCCAAAAAAATGGCACAGGCTCTGGTCTTTGGACCATGACAGACACGTAAAGAAGTCGCATGATTCTGCCAGCTTCTGTTGCCAGGTGAATGTGGCCTGGCCCAGCCGGTATCATTGTTTCCCCGCTTGCTAACCAAACCCGGCCTTGTGCTCTCTAATTCTATATGACCTCAGCCTCTCATCGTTCGCCACCGACGCAGCAGCAGTTTCACCAGGCGATCAGCTCAGGGGCTGATGTCTGGTTCGGCGCCTGTTTTCGCATCACCGGTGATGCGTCGCTGGCTCAGGACGCGGTGCAGGACGCTTTGTTGAACGCGTGGCGTAAGCGCCGGCAGTTTCAGGGCACGGCGAGACTGGAGACCTGGATTCACCGCATTGCAATCAACAGCGCCATTGCGGTGGTGCGCAAGCATCGTCCGGAGCGATGGCAGCCGCTTGATGAGGAACCGGAAGCGGCCACCCGGTCACCGCTCGAAGCGGTGATCGACGAGCAGATGTACGGCGATCTGGGTCAGGCACTGAGTCAATTAAGCGATATGGAGCGCGTGTGCTTTGTGATGAAACACCTCGAGGAATTCCGGCTGAAAGATATTGCCGTGGCGCTTGACACCAGTGTTGGTCCAGTCAAGCAGGCGCTGTTTCGGGCATTGGGCAAACTGCGTAACCGTATGACCAGCCTAAAAGGTGAAGTATGAACGACGAACAACTACTGACACTGTATTGGTACGGCGACGGGCTCAGCGATAGCGAACGCCGCGATCTCGCTAACCGTCTCGAGCGCGAGCCCGACCTGGCGGCGCGCTTTGCCGCGGTAAAGGAGGATCTGGGCGCGCTTGACCTGCCGGCCGCGCCGCTGGCAACGGCTGCGATGGTGGCGCGCTGGCGGCTCGCGCTGGATCAGGAAATTAACGCTTCCGCGACACGTTCAACAAACCGGTGGCGGCGCTTTATGCCGGCCGGATTGAGCGCCGCAGCGGCGGTGGTTCTGGCACTGGGCGTGTTTATCGGCATGCAGCTGGAGGATCGCGACGATTCGCTTGACACCGTGCATGCGACAGTTTCTCCAGAGGAGACCGACGATCCCGCACAGTTGGTAACTGGCAGCGAGGCCGTGCCAGACACTTTGGAACGGAGCCTGGCATTGCATTTGCAGAACACCAAAGTACAACTCGCCGGACTGGCCAGCGACAACATTGATGACAGAACCCGCCTGGTGGCACAGATTATCTACCAGAATCGCTTGTTTGCCGTGGCCGCACGCGCTAACGGCGCGGAAGAACTGGCGCGCCTGTTGCGGGCGTTCGAGCCAGTGCTGTTGGCGACTCTCGCCGAAGACGCATCGACAAACGACCTGGCCGTGCGCCGGGATCAACTCGATTTCGAACTCGGCGTGACGCTAACCAAAATCACCGGGCGTGCGTCAAACACAATAACCGCTCTTTGAACCCAGGACTAACAAATGAAAACACTACACACTATTTTGATTGCGCTAACGGCCACGTTTTTTTTAAGCGCATGCACAATGGCCAGGGCCGCTGACGACGAGGTCCGAGCGTGGCGTGTCGCGCAAGCCGACACTGAATTGTCCGATCAGGAGCAGCTCAAACTGGCTGCCATCGAGGGCCTGATGAGCGCATCCTCGGAGCGCGCCTTGCCAATCCTCAAAAAAGTACTTGCCGGTAACAGCAGCGCGCGCGTAAAAAGCCGCGCCTTGTTTGTACTTGGGCAGGATAACTCCGCTGAAGCACAGTCATTGTTAATCAGCTTCGCTGCCTCCGCGGGCCCTTTACAGCATGAAGCAATCCGTATGATAGGCATTGGTGGCGTTGCCTCATCGCTTGAGCGGCTTGCCCCGATATATCGCAGCGGCAACGAAGAATTGCGCAAGAGTGTGCTGCAGGCTTACCTGATCGCCAATGAAGCAGAAGCTGTCTACCAGCTTGCAGTTAACGCTCAGAACGACGCTGCCTTCGATGCCGCGGTCAACACGCTGGGCGCAATGAACGCCACGGAACAATTAAGAAAACTACAGGCATCAGGCAGCGAACGCGAAAGCCTGATCCAGGCCTACGCTATTGCCCGTGATCTGGATAGTTTGCAGCAAATGGCTACGTCCGCCGCCGATCCGAAGCAGCGGCTCACCGCAATTCGTAATATTGGCATTGTTGGGGGCAAAGCAGCCGGTGATGCCTTGCTCGACGTCTATCGTAAATCCGACGACAAAGAAACGCGCGAAGCGGTGTTGCAAGGCATGCTCATTGGTCAATTTGATCAGCATGTACTAACCCTGTTTCGGGCTTCTGACGCGCCGGAAGAAAAACGGCGCCTGTTACGTACGCTGGTCAACATGAACAGCGATCTTGCGCTTGAAGTCATCGATTCAACTTTGGAGGGCAACTAACATGATGTCGCGACATTCAGTCAACAACTCCATGCTAAAAACCGCCACCATACTGACTCTGGCTTGGTTCGTGAGCGTTGCACATGCCGAACATCACGAGCTAAATTTTTCAAATAACGGCTGGCACTCCTGGCGGGTAACGGCGATTGATGATGCACCCAACTGGTGTTGCGGTGTTTGGCAAAACGACACGCTGGTCCGTGAGCAGTGTGATCTCGACAATCATAACTACGCTCACGGTACACCCAATGCGCACGCGCAAACGGTAGCGGGCGAGCCTAATGAGATGCAGATCTATGTGCGTATGCAGGACGGCAAAGCACAGGACATCCGCACGCTGAGCCACTCGTGCAGGGTCACCGCCGAAGAGCCGGTTCGCAACCTTGGAAAACGCGACAGCAGCACCAGCCTGGCCTGGCTAAAGTCGCAATTACACCCCCGGCAATCTACCGCGTCGGACGTGTTGGCCGCGATTGCTATTCATGCGGGTAAAGCTGCGTATTCGATGCTGCTGTCCGCAGCCAGTAACGATGACAACATCAAGACCCGTAAAGACGCGATTTTCTGGATGGGTCAGGCGCGCGCCCGCGAGTCAGCTAAAGCGCTGGAGCGTTTTGTGCGACAGGACCCGCTGGCAAAAATTCGGGAGCACGCCATTTTTTCGGTGTCGCAGACAAATCTGGCGCCGCGCTTCGAAATTATCAGTGACGCAGGAAAACACGACGCCGATCCGCACGTGCGCAGCAAAGCCTGGTTCTGGCTGTCCCAGACTGAAGACCGCAGCGCCGCTGCTGTTATTTTACAGGCGTTAAAAAAGGAAAAGAACAAAGCGGTGCACGACGAAGCCGTTTTCGCCCTGTCGCAATTACCCGAAATCGACGCAGTGAACGCACTGGTGGCTGTAAGCAAGGATCAAACCCTGCCAGACAGCGTGCGCAAACGAGCAGTTTTCTGGCTCGCTCAAAGCAAATCTGACCAGGCACTCGATTATCTTGCGTCTATTTTTGACGAGTGAACGGGAAAAGAGCGGGTGGTTTCGCGATTAAAGAAATAGAAGGTCACATCTGCACATTTTTGTTTCTTGCATCGTGTGTATTCGTGTAGTCAGCGCGAGTCCTGGTCCGCCACCTGTTCCAGTACCTATGACCAGAAACGGCTGACCATCGGGTATTTCCAGCCCCTGCACAGCGGGGGCGGTTAACCGCGCTACATCCAGCTCCGGTTCCAGCATGTCAAGGCACCAACTCCGACACAGCTGTTGCTGCTGGTCGAACAGATCAGTTACCGGATCGGGCGGCATCTGGAACGCCAGGGCTGGCCGGATCGGCAGGCCGCGATATACGACACAGTCTCATAACATCAGCTCCTCAGGGGTCGTGTTTGTGAGATTATCCGGTTAAATCCAGATTTACCCCACGTCCTGTTGCGCAATAGCGACGCGGGGCGATTAATTAACCTGCGACCAGTTCCGGCTCGTTCGTTTTATTTTCGCCGATATTCAGGGCTTTCAGGACCGCATTCAGGTTTTTGGCAGGGTGAGGTTTCCAGCCTGCGCTAAAATAAATAAATTCGGATTTGCAGATTTCCAGTGGGATTGCCTCGGGCAGAATGCCCGCTGATTTTTCATGAAGATGTTGAGAAATTTTCTCTGCTTCATCGATTCGCTCGCCTTTGCCAGGCACAATCCAGATCACAAAGCTCTCAGGTGGTAGCCTGTCAATAGCGTTTTTCAATTCCCACAGGATGCCTTCAGTCAATCCAATGCGAAGCACGATCAACTGACTTCGCCCCATAAGATCCAGAACCGTCTCCTTCCATGAGTCGTGTCCGACATATAATCGGTGTG
>JABDLQ010000291.1 GCA_013002925.1 Gammaproteobacteria bacterium
CACCCAGGCTGACCAGGTGAGCCGCACCGCCAGCCCAGGTTAA
Organism: Gammaproteobacteria bacterium; assembly: GCA_013002925.1. Taxonomy (GTDB): domain Bacteria; phylum Pseudomonadota; class Gammaproteobacteria; order Steroidobacterales; family SZUA-146; genus SZUA-146. Next base: position 44 of record JABDLQ010000291.1, read on the forward strand.
TCCGTCAGTGATAACACCCGTACTTTTCAACAGTTCTACAAAAGCCGGATGGGCACCATGAATATCGGGTATGACGATTATGCGTTCGACGTTGTGCCAGGCCCAATCACTGTGAGTGGCGGAGTTGGCCCGGGCGGCAGGCCCGCATAATGAGACCACGAGCACCGCAGTCAACAGTGACAATAATCGCTTCCATAAAACTTCATTAGCGCCCATAACAACGATCCACGATTTCATTTTTAAGCCGTTTGGGGTTATCCAGAATCGCATAGAACTTTTCGACGTACTGAATCGTTTTCTTTTTCAGGCGCTGCGATAGCTCGGGCGAGTCCGCAAACAGTGAGATAATTTCGCCACGTTTTTCCTGAAACTTTGCAAACGTGGGCGCCCATACCTCCGGTGCTTTGCAACGTCCGCGAAAGTAACGTTTGCGCACGGACTTTATGGGTAGTTTCTCCGGTGGCGCGGCGTACCCCGTGTTCACCAGACCGGACGCATCGAAATCATACGGTACCGGGATCAAACCATGCGTCGCATCGGCAGGCCCGATAATTTCGACGTTGTGGCAGCAATCTCTCCCCTCGGGCCCACGAATGGTGGAATAGTCATTGTTGGCAATCAACAGCTGGAAGACTTCGACAAGCGCCGTTTTTTCTGCATCGAGTTGCCCTGAATTCAGCCTGGGAACATGATGCACTTGCAGACCGCGCCGGGCCGCCAACCCCTGTTCACTTTCGATCAGAAAGGTCAAATGAGTCCAGGGTTTTTTCTTGCCATTACTATCCACATACTTTAATCGCACCAGGCGCACGCGAAGACTGTCGTCTGTGAGCACATTGAGTGCCCGGTATGCCAGGTATTCGAGAATCACGTGATGTTGCGCATTGTTTGTTTTTTTGCACGGCGCGACCAGCTTCAGTTTATCCTGACCATCAAACAGAGTGTTCTCGGCCTGCTTTTTTTTGAAATTCAACCGCAATGGCGGCAAGCGGCAATTCTTACGTCGGAAAACACCGCGCGAGCGAATACCGACATCCAGCGAGACTTGATCACCGTCAGGGGTACTGATAGTCCAGGTGCCTTGGTGCCATTCACGTTCATCGCGACCCTTTTGCCCATACGCTGCGGCAATTGGCGCCACGAGTTCCGCCTCGAGGATTACATCATCCGCAAACAGCGGGGCGACCGGTTCCATCGCCGAGGCAGACGCCACCAGCCACAACGAAAGAGTCGCTAATAAAGTGTTTTTCATCATCCTTACAATGTATCGGGGTCGTCCCTGTATTGCAAAAACGTCACTGTTCGTGCATCACATATACCTTTACAGACCGCGTAAAGCTCTGAAAGTGCGGACAAATTATAGAAAACCACTACAGGAGACTGGCGACCTGAGGAGCCGGCTGCACAGGTTGCAGCACCAGGCAGCGACACATCCCACGTCACGCCTTTGAGCCAGGCACCTGGCCAATTCGACGCCGAAAAAGTTTGTATATAACTGCCGCATCAATTTGAATCAGGGCCCGATGACCCGTTGCAGGCAGACCAGTATCAGTGCTCGTCCCCATCAATTACATGCACGTCGCAGTCTTCGTGAGCAACATCCGGCCCGAAGGCGCCGCTGTGATGTTCCAGCGCATGGCGATGCAGCATGACGGCCAGGGCACGGTTGGCAAACTTTTGTTTTGGCAAATCATCAATCGGTATATACCGACCCAGGCCCCCGGTATCGGTCGTGTCAGTGATGCAGCGATAGTAGGTCGAATAAATGCCGGTGCGGCGACTCCTGAAAATGGAATACACTGGCCCCACCTCCGGATGCAACCCGGTAGCGCCCAGATAATGACGCAAAGACGTCAACGCGTTTTCACTACCGGCTGTTGTAGTTTGCGGTAACCGCAGACCTCGCGAAGTTTCCTCCATCAACACCTGGTCGTCGTGTTCAATAATCGCGCCGACATTGACCGGTCTTTTATTGCCGGGCAACTCCGCAGCCTGGCGCTCAAGCCCCAGGCTAAAGTAGCCACCCCGGGAGTATCCCAGACCTGCATGACCATGCGCCTGGTAATCATCGACATGCCCTATCAGGATCTGGTGATCACCAGCGGGCACACGCGCATGGGCCGTACACGAAAACCAGGCCACTGCATTTTTTATCAGCGGGCAGCCGGCACCATCGGCCTGCCATTTTACCTGTGCAAATCGGTCGCCGGAAAAACTGGCAAAAATATTAGCGATATCCTGCTGCTCTTCAGCCAATACGCTAACGGCAAAATTCTTACACTCCTGAAAGACTTCAATGCTGGATAGGGAGTTTGCTGGACAGACCAGCACCAGGGGCGGCTCCAGCGAGACCGACGCAAATGAACTGGCCGTGAAACCAACCGGATCGCCATTGCGCGTCAGTGCGGTCACGACCGTCACTCCGGACAGAAAACTTCCGAAGGCATCACGCAAAGAAGGTTTGTCGTTAGCGCTCAAAAATATTGCTCATCGATATCGTCAGCCGTCCATCTGTTTGCATCAGCCGGCACCACACGGCAAATAGTGCCGACGATGATTTCCCTCGCCCCGGGCAATACGTCCGTTGTAGCCAGCATTGTCCACGGTTGTTTACCTCGTCACAAGTCATCTACTGTCAACGGCTGAATCAGACCGGCGATTGTACAACCGCCTCATGGCCCTGCTGTTAATAA
>JABDLQ010000307.1 GCA_013002925.1 Gammaproteobacteria bacterium
TGGTTATGGATTGCTGGATGCGGCGCAATCACTGATTTTGCGTTACAAGCTCAGCGATACCTGGTCTATCAAAGCGGATGTAGGTGCTGACAGCGGCGCCGATTTGCGTTACCAGATTGAACGGTAAGTGCTGTGTGCGGATCCCCGCGGGCAGCTCTGAGACTTAAGCGTTTTGCGCGCGTGCAAAGCGCAGCACCAGATAACCAAGGATACTGGAGAGCAGGGACGCGAGAATAATTGCCAATCTGTCAATCCGCGCATAGCCAATGGCGGCCTCCTGCAGAGCCAGAGAACCAATAAAAATACTCATGGTAAAGCCGATGCCGCACAGTATTGATACGCCTGTCAGACGCGTCCAATTCATGCCGGGTGGCAATTTTGCCAGGCCGAATGCCACCACCAGTAATGAAAGCAACAGCACTCCCAGTGGTTTGCCAATCACCAGTCCCAGAAAAATACCGGACGGTATCGGTTCCAGCATGCGGCTTATATTCATACCTTCGAAGGCGATGCCCGCATTAACAAATGCAAACATTGGAAGAATCGCGAACGCCACCCATGGATGCAAATCACGGATAGTGGATTCAAGTGGTGAATCTGTGGCATTTTGTGTGGCGCGACCGGGAATGGACAATCCAAGGATGACACCGGCCAATGTTGCGTGCACGCCGGACTTCAGCACGCACAGCCAGAGCAGTGTGCCGATAATCAGATAAGGTGCGAGTGTGCGCACGCCACTTCGGTTGACAATGAACAGTGCACTGATGCCGAGCAGGCTCAAGCACAATGCCAGCAGGGACAATTTGCTGGTATAAAACAGCGCAATAACAATGATGGCACCGAGGTCATCGATGACTGCCACGGTCATCAGGAAAATTTTCAGTGAAACCGGTACACGTGACGCAAGCAGCGACAATACTCCCAGCGCAAATGCGATATCTGTCGCTGTCGGAATGGCCCAGCCATGCGCTGCTGCCGCGTCGCCGCCGTTAAAGTACAAATAAATCATCGCGGGGACCACCATGCCACCCAAGGCTGCAGCAGCGGGCAAAACCAACTGACTGCGGTCGGACAGGTAGCCGTATAAAAGTTCACGCTTAAGCTCCATGCCGATCAGGAAAAAGAAAATTGCCATCCAGGCATCGTTGACCCAGATAAACAGCGGTTTCTGTAACTCCAGAGGTCCGAGTATGACGGCACCATTGATATTTAGAAATCCGGTATACCAGCCGGCTGCCGGTGAGTTTTTCAGCAGCATAGCGGCCACCACGGCTATCATCAATACAATGCCGCCGGCGCTTTCCAGGTGAACGAATTTACGGACAGCCTGTCCGAATGGACTGCCCGGGTCAGGGTGATTTGTCATTTTCGACGGCCGCTAAATCCACTTTTTCCATTTGAAAACCGCAATCACAAGTGCTGTCGCGCCAAGCATTACCACGGTGGCAATCAGGAACCCATGTGCATTTTCAAGCCCGGGCAATCCGCCGACATTCATGCCGAGTAATCCGGTCACAAAGGTCAGCGGCAGAAAAATAGCCGCAACAATCGAGAGCACATACATACGCGTATTCTGCTCCTGTGCCATCTGGCTTAGAAATGCCTCCTGCAGTACCACCGCTCTTTCCCTGGCGAGGTCCAAATCTTCCAGGTAGCGTGATACCCGATCAGATTCTTCACGCAGCCGTTGACGGTCGCGGCTACTCAATATTTCCGTTTCTACGTGGTTTAGTCGATCCAATGCGTCGCGCTGCGGCGCCAGAAAGCGTCGTACCGAGGCAATCTGACGACGTAAGGTGCCCAATTTGGTGCGCAGCTCCAGCGGGTCAATATGCTCCAATTGGTCCTCAGCCTCCCCCATTTCTTCTTCGATCCGATTCACAAAATCACCAATACGGTCGGCAATGTTCTGCACCAGGGTGGTCAGGAATTCGCCCGATGATCGGGGCCCCTCAGCGTTGTTGAAACTGCCGACAATGTCCGTCACGGGCAGCATCGGACGACGGTGTGCGCTGATCACCCGGTGTTGCTGAATCCACAGCCGGATCGACACCATGTCTTCAGGATTGTCGCCTGGATTCATGTTGACGCCCCGCAGTACCACCACTAAACCGTCTTTGGCCGTCAGTGACCTGGGTCTGGTTTCCTCAGCCGACAAGGACTCAACGATTATTGAATCGAGGCCTGCAGATGACTCAAGCCATGGCCGGGCACTGTCCATGCCAAGATCAAGGTGTTGCCAGAGGGTACAGCCCGGCTCGACAGCTGCGGCAGGGTTAATATTAGTAACCCGCTTTGCGGTACGGTCGCCCTGTAATAAATACTGGTAAATAAACGGGTCATCATTGGTCAAGGTTGTCGCCTCCCGAACTGTTGTTGCTGTCCACCGAAACCCGAATCGGGCTCGGTGCATGCAAATGCACATCGCGCTGTGGAAACGCGATCACTATCCCGTTTTGCTGGAACAGTTTGTCAACCCGAAAGCGAATCTCGCTGCGAATGTGTCGCATCGTTTTTTCACCGGACACGTCGCACCAGAAATAGGATTCAAAAATAAGAGCGTTGTCGCCAAAATCCTCAAAAATAATTTCCGGTTTCGGTTCCGTTAAAACTTCTTGCTGCTCGACCACGGCGGTTTCGAATAAACTGGCGACCAGCGCGGGATCCGATCCGTATGCTACGCCAAG
>JABDLQ010000319.1 GCA_013002925.1 Gammaproteobacteria bacterium
TCGGGGCCATCCGCGTTCTGTCAGCCGCCGGCTGTTCAATCGCAATCTTGAGCTCCGGACCATTGGGATACAGGCGTATCGAAGCATCGCGCTCCAACCATGCGAACTTGACTTTTTTGCCATTGACGGCGATGCCATTCGCACTACCGAGATCTTCAATTTTCCAGCGTCCACCGACCAGATCGAATTTTGCGTGCCGCCGCGATACCATCGGATCGACGATTTGCAAGCCGCATCCGGCATCGCGCCCAACAACAAACTCAGCAGCAAAACTTTGACTCCTGCCTTGCCACCGTGTCTTTATCACAGGCTGATCTGAGTTCAGAGCAAATATCGTGTCCTGGTCCACCGGGCTGTTTGAACCCGTGTCTCGCTGCAGACCCGATTTGTTAAGTTCAAACACCCACGCAATCACAATAACTATCGGCGTCAGCGAAAAAATCGTGATCACAAAATATCGTGGTGCCCATTCGGGGAAATCCAGCGCCGCAAAAATATCCGAGGCGCCAGCCGACAGCCCCCAGGCGGCCACCAGGTAGACACTGGTCACCTGGAACACTTTGCGCCGCTTCAACTCTCCAAGCAGTGTCTGCAACCGCTGGGACGTGGTCTGTTTTTTTATTTTACTCACAACGGTGTCAAATCAGCCAAATCCGCATCAGTATAAACCACCGGTTTTGAGAATACCGGTTTGCCCATACATCATCGCAGCCCAACGTGACAATAATCCCCCCATTTCAGTCACTGTTCCTGTCCCAGGTCGCCACTCCGGATATTCAATATTTTTGCAAGCAGACATGATAGTGTAGGATTTTCGAATCGTCGGCAAGAGATAAAGCATTTTATGCCGCGCCTGCATGTTTGCGGGGACGCAGCTTATCGGTTGGCCCGCTTCACGCTCCCGGCGATACCCGGGTGCAGTCATACGAATCAGGAATTCCTGTTGACACACCGTCCAAGAAAAAGGTTTGGTCAAAATTTTTTGCACGATCCGGCGATTATCGATGCCATTATCGACACAGTTGATGCGTCGCCCGCTACCACCGTCGTTGAAATCGGGCCTGGCCTCGGAGCGCTCACCTTACCGCTTTTGGAGACCGGCTGCGATTTGCATATTATCGAACTGGACAGGGACCTCGTGATGCGCTGGGAGTCGCAACAGGAGAAATTTCCTCATCTGACCGTCCATCAGGGTGACGCCCTGAAATTTGATTTTGATCACTTGGCGCCTGACCATACTCTGCACCTCGTGGGCAATCTTCCATACAACATCTCAACGCCACTGCTGTTTCACTTTCTGCGGTTTAGCCAGCGCTTTGAAGTGTTGCATGTCATGCTGCAAAAAGAGGTGGCCGAACGGATTTGCGCCCCGCCCGGTTCAAAGACGTATGGCCGGCTCAGCGTCATGCTGGCGGTGCATTTTGCCAGCGAGTTGTTGTTTGAAATCCCACCCCATGCATTTACGCCGGCACCAAAAGTGACCTCGGCATTTTTGCGTTTACAGCCCCGGCAGGCTGGCACACACGGGATCATCGACGCCAATGTGTTTGCCACCCTTGTCCGGCAAGCGTTTTCCCAACGCCGTAAAACGCTTGGGAAAAGCCTGCGGGGACTGCTGGACCGTACCGATTTTGAAATGTGCGACATCGATCCGTGTCTGCGCCCTGAAGCACTGCCTGTTGATGCCTTTGTGCAGCTTGCCAATCGCCTGACGCAAAAACCGGATACTTGCCACTAAATTGTATGCTGGGTCGAACGATGCGTTAGAATACGCAGGATACTGCTGATCTCCCCGGGAATGTTCATGAGCAGCGACACCACACATAAAATTGACATTCAGGTCACCTCACATTTTATTGCCGGGCAATCGGACCCCGCACAGGACCGCTATGTTTTTAGCTACACGATTACGATTCGTAATCTTGGCGAGTGTACGGCACAACTGATGTCCCGACACTGGATCATCACTGATGCCAATGGTAATCAGCAGGAAGTCCGCGGTGACGGTGTGGTGGGCGAACAACCCAGCATTGCCCCCGGTGACGGATTCCAGTACACGAGTGGCGCGGTGCTCAAGACACCGGTCGGTTCGATGTACGGCTATTACCATATGGTGACTCCGGAAGGTGACACCTTCGCCGCAGCGATTGAACCGTTTACACTGGCGGTTCCTGGTCTCCTCCACTGAATCCTGCATTACGTGGCTGTTTACGCAATTGGGGATGTGCAGGGTTGTTATGAGCCGTTGCGCCGCCTGCTCGACAAGATGCATTTTGATGCGGACAACGACACGCTGTGGTTTACCGGTGACCTCGTCAATCGCGGCCCGGCATCATTAAAAACCCTGCGGTTTGTCCGCTCATTAGGCGATGCGGCGATCACGGTACTGGGCAACCATGACCTGCATCTGCTGGCTGCCCATCTTGGTGGTATCCGGCGCAGCGGTAATCGCGATACGCTCGATCAGGTGCTCGCCGCGAAAGACTGTGATGACTTGCTTGACTGGCTGCGCCATCGTCCGCTTATGCATCAGGACAAAAAAATAAATACCGTCATGGTCCACGCCGGTCTGTCGCCGCACTGGACGATCAAACAAAGCCTGCGCCAGGCACGGAAACTGGAAGCTCTGATACAAGGGAAAAAGGCTGCCCGATTACTTACAGAAATGTACGCAAAGCCGCCGCGCCGCTGGTCGGCGTCACTAACCCGGTGGCAACGCCGCCACTACGCACTTGCGGTGTTTACCCGATTGCGCTTTATCGATAAAAAAGGACGCCTGGAGATGTCACAAAAAGGACCACCGGGTACGCAGGTAGCTGGCACTGTCCCCTGGTTCGAGGTACCGCAGGCAAGGTGGCAAGATCAATCGCGGATCGTGTTCGGTCACTGGTCGACGCTCGGCGAGACCCAGCGCACCGACGTGATTGCGCTGGACAGCGGCTGTGTGTGGGGCGGCTGTCTGACTGCCGCAATTTTGAAGAAAAAGAAACCGCCCCGCTATATTCAGGTTAATTGCCCCTGACCCGGAACTATCGGAGATGATGCGCGCGACGCTATTTTCCAGGGCCCGGCGTTTTTGCGTACAATCAGTGCAATGAAACAAAAGCCGCCTTCCCACACTACGATGACCAGCGCCGCGCCGGCTCCTGTCGGTGCCTATCCACACGCACGCAAGGTGGGCAATCTGTTATTTCTCAGCGGCATCGGACCACGTGAGGCAGGCTCAAACGCCATTCCCGGCGTGCGTTATGCAGCCGACGGTACTGTCGCCAGCTATGACATCGCCGCACAATGCCATGCAGTGTTCAACAACGTCCGGACCGTCCTTGAAGAAGCTGGAAGCAGGTTTGAAAACCTGGTCGACGTGACGGTATTTTTGACCGATATACGCGCAGATTTTGATACCTATAACCGCATCTACGCAGACTATTTTGTTACCGACCAGCCGTGCCGAACCACGGTGGAAATCAATCGCCTGCCAACACCCATCGCCATCGAACTAAAATGCATTGCCACCATGGAAAAGAGCCGATGAAGCCACTACCCCCATTTAATTTCCAGCAATGGATCGATGCGCACCGCGACCTGCTGAAACCACCCGTGTGTAATCAACAGGTATTTGCTGACGGCGAGTTTATAGTGATGGTCGTTGGCGGACCAAACTCCCGCTCTGATTTTCATTACGATGTTGGCCCCGAATTTTTTTATCAACTCGAGGGTGACATGATTCTTCACACCATGCAGGACAACCAGCGCGTCGACTACCCGCTGTCTGCCGGCGACATTTTCATGTTGCCGCCCGGCATCCCGCATTCGCCACGACGGTTTGAAAATTCGGTCGGTCTGGTTATCGAACGCCAGCGCAAACCTCATGAGAAAGACGGTTTCATGTGGTTTTGCGAAAACTGTGATGCACTGCTTTACGAGGAGTACCTTCACATCGCCAACATAGTCGATGACTTACCGCCGGTATTTGACCGCTTTTATGGTAATGAGGAATTTCGCCACTGCGGCAACTGCCATACCGTGATGGCGGTGCCAGGGACATGAATCCGCCATCGCAGAGCTCCATGCTCAAAATCGATATCCACACACATATCCTTCCGAAAACCTGGCCTGATCTGAAGGAACGCTATGGGTACGGGGGCTGGGTCCACCTGGAACATCACGGCACCGGCTGCGCGCGGATGATGCGGGATGATAAATTTTTTCGCGAAGTTCATGAGAATTGCTGGGATGGCGCTACCCGTATCCGGGAGTGCAATGAGCACGGTGTCAATGTCCAGGTATTGTCTACAGTGCCTGTGTTGTTCAGCTACTGGGCAAAACCGAAAGACACACTGGACCTTTCCAGGATTCTGAATGACCACATTGCCGGCGTGGTTGCCGATGCGCCAAACCGTTTCGTTGGGCTGGGCACAATACCGATGCAGGATGCCGACCTTGCGATCAGCGAGTTGCAACGATGCATTAACGAACTGGGTCTCGCCGGCGTCGAAATTGGTTCGCATGTCAACGGCTGGAATCTGGACGATGACAAACTCTTTCCGATTTTCGAAGCCGCGCAGGAACTGGGCGCCTGTATTTTTGTTCACCCGTGGGAAATGCTGGGCCGCAGCCGCATGGATCGCTACTGGCTGCCGTGGCTCGTCGGCATGCCGGCTGAAACCGCGTTATCCATCTGTTCGATGATTTTTGGCGGCGTGTTTGAACGCCTGCCGCGTCTGCGCGTCGCATTTGCGCATGGGGGCGGTGCCTTTCCGGCCACCATCGGGCGCATCGAACATGGCTTCAATGTACGACCCGATCTGGTGGCGGTCAATAACACCATCAACCCGCGTAACTACCTCGGCCGGTTTGTGGTTGATTCCCTGGTACACGATCCGCATGTGCTGGATTATATGATCAAGCTGATGGGCGCGGACTGCATAGCAATGGGCAGCGACTATCCGTTTCCACTCGGTGAACACCGGCCCGGCGAACTGATCGAAAATATGGAACTGACGCTGGCAGATCGCGCGCGGCTGCTCCATGGCACTGCACTGGACTGGCTGCAGGTGCCGCGGGACAGGTTTGTGTGATGCACTTTCGTTTCGCCAGCGGCGCCTTGCAATGGGCTTTGACCGGACGTGTACATGACCTCGCCATCCCGTTGCTGTTCGACGGACCGCAGCCATCTTATTTCGGCGCCGGGGCGGCTTCGGCTGCACCGATGCACAGCGGTGACTTTGTAGGTGATACTCGCCAGGGTGGCAGCTGCAATGCCGTTGACGTGCAACTGAACCCTCACTGTAACGGCACGCACACAGAATGTGTAGGCCACCTTACCGAAGAACGAATATCTGTAACCGATGCGGCACCGGCATTACCGCTTTTGGCGCAGGTGATCAGCGTGACGCCCTCACCACGCGGCGCCGCTGGTGAGCATTGCATCACGCGCACCGCAACCGAAACTGCATTACAGCGTTTTGCGGCGGCGGATATCCGTGCGCTGGTCGTAAGAACCTTGCCCAACAGCGACGCAAAGCTCACCCGGGCGTACCACAGCGCCCGGGACTGTCCGTATTTTACAACGGGTGCGATAAGCTTAATGGTCGATCGTGGCATCGAGCATTTACTGGTCGATACACCTTCGATTGACAAATATGATGACGGCGGTCGACTCGCGGCTCACCGCTGTTTTTTTGGCCTGCCCGAATTCGATGAGAAAAAGCAGGTTGGCAGAAGCGACGCAACGCGCGGTCATGCCACCATTACGGAAATGGTGTATGTACCCGACACGGTCGCAGACGGCATCTATTTGCTCAATTTACACGTGCCGGCTTTTGTTCTGGACGCCGCGCCGAGCCGTCCGTTACTTTACGAACTGGAAATGCAGTGACAACATCAGAACTTGCCACGCGACTGGAAAAACTTGACCGCAAAGATCCGCTCAGAGACTTTCGCGAACAGTTTTTCCTGCCGATGGACGCCAACGGCCAGGAAATGGTTTACCTGTGCGGAAACTCGCTGGGCCTGCAGCCACGTACAGTGGCACCACTGCTAAACCAGGAGCTGGACGACTGGAAATCGCTGGGCGTCGAGGGACATTTTCACGCCCGGCGACCATGGATGCCGTACCACGAACTGTTAACTGCCCAAATGGCGGATGTCGTCGGTGCGCTACCTATGGAAGTCGTGTGCATGAACTCACTCACGGTCAACCTGCACCTCATGATGGTGAGTTTTTACCGGCCAACACATCAGCGTAATAAAATTCTGATCGAACGCGGTGCCTTTCCATCGGACCGCTACGCCGTCGAGTCACAGATATTGCATCACGGGTATGACCCCGCAAACGCGTTGCTGGAAATCGAACCGCGCAGCGGCGAGGACTATCTGCGGGCAGCGGACATCGAAATCACCATCAAAGACTTTGGCCACGAACTCGCACTGGTGATGCTACCGGGAGTTCAGTATTACACCGGGCAGGTGTTTGACATCGAGCGCATTACCCGGGCGGCCCGCGCGGCCGGTTGTGCCATCGGATGGGACCTGGCCCATGCCGTTGGCAATGTGCCGCTCAAACTGCATCAGAGTCAGGCCGATTTTGCCGTATGGTGTAACTACAAATATATGAACGCCGGTCCCGGCGCGATTGGCGGTTGTTTCGTACACGAACGCCACGCCGGCAATCCGGAGATACCGCGGTTTGCCGGCTGGTGGGGACACGACAAAGCGTCCCGATTTAGCATGCCCGCCAATTTTGTGCCGATCGCATCGGCAGAAGGCTGGCAGCTGTCCAATCCGCCCGTGCTGGCAATGACACCACTGCTCGCCTCGCTCGATATTTTCGCTGCAGCCGGCATGGACAGAATACGCGAGAAATCATTGCGCATGGGCCGGATTCTGATCGAACAATTGCAACAGAATTTTGCCGGCAAGGTGCAGATCATGACGCCCCAGGGTGATACCCAGCGCGGTGCACAGCTATCACTGCGTATCACGCATGGTGGCCCGCATATTCAGCAGGCACTGATCGATGCGGGCGTCATTTGCGACTGGCGCGAACCTGACGGGATTCGCATAGCGTTTGCGCCACTGTACAATCGCTATACGGAAATTCTTCGTTTTCTCAACATTCTTGAGAGGATTCTGGACCACCATGGGTGAGACAATTACCATTGCCGGCGCCGGTTTGGCGGGTTCTCTGCTATCGATCTACCTGGCCCGCCGTGGTTTCGATGTTCACCTCATTGAACGCCGTGATGACATGCGCCGTCACAATC
>JABDLQ010000324.1 GCA_013002925.1 Gammaproteobacteria bacterium
CAGGTGGCCCGAAGGTAATGCCATGCGCTGCCATGCCCGCGGCATCATCCACCACTTTTGCCGCGTGCAACAGCGCCTTGGAGGGAATGCAACCAACATTCAGACAGACCCCGCCCAGCGATGGCCAGCGTTCCACCAGGGTGACTTCCATGCCCAGATCGGCAGCCCGAAATGCCGCCGTGTACCCGGCAACGCCGGCACCCAGAACCAGCAGTTCGGTTTTGTGATCAACCGCCCCTGAATACGCGGCACTGGGACGTAATTCCCGGGCCTCATCACGGCCTGACGTGACTACGACCGTAGTGTCTTCAGAAGCGGAGTCATCAACGGCTGCGGCGTCGGCGACCTGTACTTTTGCGATCACATCCCCGGCCTTCACACGATCGCCAACGGCTACGCTGACTTCGGTAATCTCGCCGGCATACGGCGACGGGACATCCATGGCGGCTTTATCAGTTTCCAGGGTAATCAGCCCGTCTTCGACCCCGACTTGATCGCCCGGCTTGATCGCGACTTCAATCACTTCGACTTCGTCAAAATCACCCAGCTCCGGGACCTGAATAGATTGCGTCTCGCTCATTAAACCACCAGACCTTTCGGATCCGCGAGCAACTTTGCCAGCAATACACAAAAACGTGCCGCGTTCGCACCATCGATCACCCGGTGATCATACGACAGTGACAGCGGCAACATCAGACGTGGCTGAAATTCACCCTCGATGTAAACAGGCGTCATATTGGCCCGTGAAACTCCCAGTATCGCAACTTCCGGCGCATTTACGATCGGGGTGAAAGACGTACCGCCAATCCCGCCCAGGCTGGAAATTGTAAAAGTGGACCCCTGCATTTTTTTGATGGGAAGCTTGCCCTCTCGCGCCTGCGCCGATAAATCGCCCAGCTGCCGCGCAATTTCCAACACGGACAGATCCTGGGCATTGTGAATAACCGGAACTACCAGTCCGTTGGGAGTATCCGCGGCAAAACCCAGGTTGATATACTTTTTCATAATCAGGGCATCGCCATCATCGGACAGCGAGCAATTCAGCAATGGCATTTCCTGCAGCGCCAGCACGCATCCGCGCAGCACAAACGCCAATGGCGTCAGACTAATGCCTTCTTCCGCTGCCTCGGCTTTCATCTCCTTACGGATTTTCTCAGTATCAGTAAAATCACTCTGGTCATTGTGAGTAACATGAGGAATATTGACCCAACTGGCATGCAACCGTGGCCCGGAAATCTTTTGAATACGGGTTAGTGGCTGTTCCTCGATCTCACCGTATTTTGCATGATCGACTTTGGGAACAGCAGGCCAGGCCGGACCAGCTGCCGCTGTGGCCACGTCACCCATCATGATGGCTTTTACAAAGGCTTTAACGTCGTCTTTGCGGATGCGGGATTTGACACCGGTACCACGAACCCTGCCCAGATCGACACCCAGTTCCCGGGCAAATTTTCTGACAGCGGGGCTCGCGTGCGCTACTTTAAACGTGCTCTCGTCAATGGCCGGTAACGTGGCAGGAACAGCCCCTGCCGCTGTCGGCATTGAGGTCGTTTCACTCGCCGTGGAGGCCGTTGCGCCGGCAGGTGGCGGGGGTTCGTCAGTGGTCGTACCTGCATCGTCAGATGGTGTTCCCCTGCTTTCGCAACGCGCCAGCACCGTTCCTTTGGATACATGATCGCCAGGACTTACCAGCACTTCCTTTATTACACCAACGACAGGTGACGGCACGTCCATCGCGGCTTTGTCCGTTTCGAGTGTCACCACAGGCGATTCAAGTTCAACCTGATCACCCGGTTCTACCAGTACTTCGATCACCTCGACTGCGTCGAAATCACCCAGATCCGGCACTGGAATGTCGACCAGTGTTACGGTCTCGTCAGTTGTGCTTTGCGACGTGTCGCCTGTGGGAGATGACTTTTCACCCCCGGCTGCCTCAGGCTCAGAAGTGGTCGTTCCGGTTACGGAGGCAACGGCTGTGTCATCCGCTGCGTTTGCAGCTTCCAGGGTCAGCACCAGATCTCCCTCCGAGACCCGGTCCCCGACAGCCACTTCCACATTGACCACGGTACCCGCCTGCGGAGCCGGCACATCCATTACGGCCTTGTCCGTTTCCAGGGTAATCAGGCCGTCCTCGGCTTCTACCTGTTGTCCGGGTTGCACCAGTACTTCGATGATTTCAACATCAGAAAAATCTCCGATGTCGGGCACTTTGACAGCAATCGCATTAGCCACTTCGAGCCCCCTTAAGTCGAACTTGGATTGGGCTTGGCAATATCAATACCAAAGCGCTCGATCGCCTGGTCTACCACGTCTGGCATGATCGCTCCCTCATCGACCAGCGCCTTTAGCGTAGCCACTGCAATATAATAACGATCGACCTCAAAATGCCGGCGCAAGGCTGCGCGGCTGTCCGAACGCCCGAATCCATCGGTACCCAACACATGAAAGTTACCCGGAACCCAATTGCGAATCTGATCAGGCACGATCTTCATATAGTCACTGGCTGCGACAAACGGCCCTGTTTGCCCCTCGAAGCATTCCGCGACATAGCACTTGCGCGGGCTACTGCCCGGGTGCAGCATGTTCCAACGATCCGTTTCGTTGCCATCTCGTCGCAACTCAGTGTAGCTGGTCACACTCCACACGTCCGAGGGAATATCGAACTCGTTTGCCAGTAATTCACTCGCGGCGAGCACTTCGCGAAGAATAGTACCCGATCCCAGTAACTGGGCTCGCAGTTTGCCACTGCCACCATCGTGCACACGATACATACCCTTGATGATGCCCCGCTCGCTGCCTTCGGGCAGCGCCGGATGCGCGTAGTTTTCGTTCATACAGGTGATGTAATAAAAAACACTCTGCTGTTCTTCAAACATTCGCCGCAAGCCATCCTGTACGATTACCGCCAGCTCATAGGCATAAGCCGGATCATAAGCGATGCAGTTTGGAACGGGCGACGCGAGCAACAGACTATGGCCATCCTGGTGCTGCAAACCCTCGCCGGCAAGCGTGGTGCGCCCCGCTGTCCCACCGACATAAAATCCGCGAGTCTGCATGTCTGCTGCCGCCCACAGAAAATCACCGACACGCTGAAAGCCAAACATGGAATAGAATAAATAAAACGGCACGGCACTGATGCCGTGATTGGCATACGAGGTCCCTGCTGCAATCCACGAGCAGGTCGCGCCGGCTTCGTTTATCCCCTCCTGCAGAATCTGCCCACTCTGGTCTTCGCGGTAATACATCAGCTGATCGGCGTCCTGCGGCGTGTACAGCTGTCCGACTGACGAATAAATACCCACCTGCCGGAACATGCCCTCCATACCGAACGTGCGCGCTTCATCCGGCACGATTGGAACGATGTGCTTGCCAATTTCCTTGTTTTTTATCAGCTGGGACATGATGCGCACCATGGCCATCGTCGTCGACGCTTCGCGGTCCCCGGTCCCTTTGGTCTGCGGAGCAAAATCCGCCAGCGGTGGTGCTTTCAATCCTGGCGCCCGGTCGTTGCGTACCGGCAGATACCCGCCGAGACTTTTACGACGATCCTGCAGATATTGCATTTCAGGGCTGTTGGCTGCGGGCTTGCAAAACGGTACCTCCATCAGGTCTTTATCCCGGATGGGCAAGTTAAAGCGGTCACGAAAATCCTTCAGCGCCTGTTCATCCAGCTTTTTCTTTTGATGAGTGATGTTCTGCCCTTCGCCGGCACTACCCATCCCAAACCCTTTCACCGTTTTTGCCAGTATCACGGTAGGACGGCCGGAGGGCTTTGATGCCTGGGCATACGCTGCATAGACTTTTTGCATGTCATGCCCGCCACGATTCAAACGCCAGATGTCTTCATCAGACATGTTGGCAACCATTTCCTTCAATTCCGGGTACGCACCAAAAAAATGTTCACGGGTATAAGCGCCACCCTTGGCTTTGAAATTCTGATATTCGCCATCAACCGCTTCTTCCATGCGTTTGCGCAGCAGACCTTTATGATCCTTGCTCAGTAACGGATCCCAACGCGATCCCCAGATCACCTTGATTACGTTCCAACCGGCACCGGTGAAAGCCGCCTCCAACTCCTGAATAATTTTTCCGTTACCACGCACCGGTCCGTCGAGTCGTTGCAAATTACAGTTAACCACGAACACCAGGTTGTCGAGTTTCTCGCGCACCGGCATCGTGATCGCACCGAGGCTCTCGGGCTCATCCATTTCACCATCGCCCAGGAAACACCAGATTTTCCGGTCCTGCGGGTCCAGCATGCCGCGATGCTGCAAATACCGCATAAAACGCGCCTGGTAAATCGCCATCATCGGCCCGAGTCCCATGGACACGGTCGGAAATTGCCAGAAATTGGGCATTAACCATGGGTGCGGGTAAGACGACAAACCACCACCACCGACTTCCTGGCGAAACCGCAACAGGTCACTTTCTTCCAGTCGCCCCTCCAGGAATGCACGCGAGTAAATACCCGGTGAGCAATGACCCTGAATAAACACCATGTCACCGCCAAAATCCTTTGTGCGTGCACGCCAAAAATGATTAAAACCGACTTCATAAAGAACTGCGGACGATGCATAGCTAGCGATATGACCGCCATACTCCGAACTGACTTTATTGGCATGCACGACCATCGCCATCGCATTCCACCGCAGATAGGCCAGCACCCGCTTCTCGAGAGCAATATCTCCCGGGTACGGCGGCTCCTTACCAACGGCAATGGTATTGAGATAGGCCGTATTGGGCGTATACGGCAAATAAGCACCCGATCGCCGCGTGTGATCAACCAGATGATCGATGAGAAAGTGCGCCCTCTCGGGGCCGTGTACTTTGAGCACGGCATCAATTGACTCGAGCCAGTCGCGAGTTTCTGCCGGATCGAGATCTACCCCGGATTTACCTTCGGCCATCAAAGCGTCCTTTTCCAGCTTCCAGATAAAGCTGATGAATTTTTATGCGTTTAAAAAACTTGATTTATTGTGCGCTTGAACGCGTCTTATCCGGGTATAATCAATGTTTAGACAAATCAGGTCAAGGATTAACTGGTGAACCTACTACCAAAATCAACGAGATTAATCGTTCGGGAATACGATTCAACTCCTACTGTCAAACAGATCCGCGGAGTCGATCATGTTTTTTTGTTTGAACCGAAACTAAAATCCGGGCGACTGCTGCCGAAAATGCCGCTGCAAAAGCAGATCGACCATATGCAGGCACAAGCGGTAAGCAAATCGGGAGTGCTGTCACACTCAGGTGATGCACGCCAGCCCACCATTTCATACTCACACTATGCAAAAGGGGCCTCGGTCTTTGACATGCTGACCCTGGCCCGCAAGCATTACGCCGCGTTAAAAAACCTGAACCCTACACGAGCCCTGGTGCTGTGCAATGACAAATCGGAGGAAGTGCGGAAGGCCTTTGCCGAAGCCGTGGCAGCCGCCGGGCATGCATGGATTTGTCCGTTGACAACATTCAAAAAACGCCGGGCCCGCAATCGCAAACTGCGTTATCTCGATGCTTACAAGGTCAGCGATCTGGACATAGCACGGCTGAAAGCGGAAGCCGACGGGAATAACCTGGCACGCGTGTTGGCAGCGCTGCCGCCCAATAAACTGACCGCTGCAAGCTACACCGCTCTGTGCCAGCAGCTTGCGCGCAGCAACAACTGGGAATGCGAAATATTCGACCAGTCGCGCCTTCAAAAAGCTGGTGCCGGCGCTTTTTTGGCAGTCGCGCGTGGTAATCCTCACGCCAATGCCGCAATAGTACGGCTGCGGCATACCGGACAGCAGGACAGGCCGCAGCTTGCCCTGGTCGGCAAAGGAGTTTGTTTTGACACCGGTGGTGTCAATCTGAAAAATGCTATCGGCATGCAGCAAATGCACGAAGACATGCAGGGCAGTTCCGTGGCACTTGGGACCTTTTTGACACTGACTGCGCTGCGTCCCGATGATACGCTGGAATGCTGGCTGGCCCTGACTGAGAATCGCCTGGACGGTGAGGCGTATACACCCACTGAAATTGTTACCGCAGCAAACGGTACTACTATTGAGGTGGTGCACTCCGATGCCGAAGGTCGTATGGCACTGGCCGATACACTGCACCTGGCAAGCCTGAACAAGCCGGCGCTGATCATCGATTATGCAACGCTGACTGGCGCCTGTATCTACGCCCTGACGACCCGCTACAGCGGTACATTTACTAATCGTGACGATCTCAACACAGCCCTGCTTGCCGCCGGAGAAGACAGCGGTGAACGGATGTGGCCGTTTCCGGTATCGCAGGATTTTGATGACATACTGGAATCTGATTATGCGGACATCAAACAGTGTTCGCTCGATGGCAAGGGAGATCATATTGCAGCAGCCCGTTTTCTGTCGCGATTTGTTCCCGCAAAAACACCATGGATCCATGTGGACCTCTCTTCCGGGCACCATAAAGGTGGCCTGGCACACGTGTCATCCGACGTAACCGGTGTCGGGGTGCGCTTTACCTGCAACCTGGTGCTGGACAAAAAGATTGGTGACCAGCTCGGTTAATCCGGATCATTGATGAAGCTCACTATTACCCAACCGGATGACTGGCATCTGCATGTGCGCGATGGCGAATTCATGAGCGCCGTGCTGCCATTCACCGCAGCGCGTTTTGCACGTGCTGTGATCATGCCAAATCTGCAACCGCCCGTTACCAGTGTCGCCGCCGCCCTGTCCTATCGCGAACGGGTCATCGCCGCGGCTGATGCGGCCGGCTTTACTCCGCTGATGACGCTATATCTGACCCCATCCACCTCGGTTGAGACGATTGAACAGGCCGCGGCATGCCCGCATATCATCGGCGTAAAATGGTATCCCGCCGGGGCGACAACGCACTCCGATCAGGGCGTGAGCGACATCAGCGACTGCCTGCACGTGGTGGAGGCAATGAGTGAGTTGTCACTGCCACTGCTGATACACGGTGAGGTTACGGACCCCGAAGTTGACATTTTCGATCGCGAATCGCGCTTTGTAACGTCAACGCTCGAACCGCTGCTGCAACGTGTCCCCGAACTACGCGTTGTGCTCGAACATATTACAACGGCTGACAGCGCACAGTTCGTTCAGGACGCCGGCCCTAACGTGGCCGCCACCATCACACCTCAACATCTGCAGCTCAATCGTACGGCCATGTTCCAGGGCGGGCTCCGGCCACATCATTACTGCCTGCCGGTTCTCAAACGCGAATATCACCGGCGGCGGCTGGTTGAGGTAGCCACCAGTGGCGATCCCAAATTTTTTCTTGGCACCGACAGTGCGCCACACTTGCGTAAGGACAAAGAGTCCGCTTGCGGTTGCGCAGGCGTGTTCTCGGCACATGCCGGCATAGAGTTGTACGCGGAAGTATTTGACAATGCCGGTGCACTGGATCGCCTGGAAGGCTTTGCCTCGTTACACGGCGCCGCTTTTTATGGTCTGGACAGAAACTCAGGTACACTCACGCTCGAACGCCGGGCATGGCAAGTCCCGGATGTATACCGGGTAGGCGCCGATGAATTGGTTCCGTTTCGCGCCGGGACCAAAATTGCCTGGCGAGTACACACCAGCGAGGGTGAGCACTAGATTATGACGGAAGACCTGGCCCACCCCCCCATCGGTAATCGCTTTCGCGGCTTTTTGCCTGTGGTCGTCGACGTAGAAACTGGTGGCTTTAACGCGCAAACCGATGCTCTTTTGGAAATCGCCGCGGTGTTTGTGCATATGAACGCTGACAATCTGATTCATCGTGGGGAAACGATTCGTTTTCATGTCAAACCGTTTGAGGGCGCCAATATGGAACCCGCCTCGCTGGAAGTCAACGGCATCGATCCACATCACCCGTTGCGCCCAGCTATTTCCGAAAAAGACGCGTTACAGCGTATTTTTCGCGAGGTGCGTCAGCAAATGCGGGACAATCGTTGTACACGGGCCATACTGGTAGGACACAATTCGGCGTTTGATCTTGGATTCATCAACGCCGCTGTAGAGCGCGCCAACATCAAGCGCAATCCGTTTCATCCGTTTAGCAGTTTTGATACCGCAACGCTTGCCGGGGTTGCCTATGGGCAGACCGTACTGGCGCGTGCGGTCAAAGCGGCCGGCATGGAATGGGTCACCGAACATGCCCACAGCGCCGCCTATGATGCGGAGCGCACAGCGGATATCTACTGCGACATTGTCAATCGATTTAACCCGGTTTATGAGGCAACCCGCCGGATCATACCCGACGATTAGCCCGTCGGTTAGAAAGCTCAGCTGTTTTCAGACGCCGATATGATCTGAGCCCTCCTGGATCCGGCGGTTTGATGATCCTTATTCCGGCCCGCGGCTCGCTGACCAGATGCTTTTGTTGACGGGGAATGCAGCCCACCAGACTTTGTCCAGCGTCTCGTCCATCAATTGGAAACCAGCTGCCCTTGCTGCGCGGCCCGGACGTCGTCCTGCCGCGCGTCAACTGCTTACGTATGGCGCCAGACCAATTGACGCCTCAGGTTTTGTCCAGCGCCTCGTCCACCAGTTGCTTGAGCTCACCGCTGTGATACATCTCCATCACGATGTCACAGCCGCCCACCAACTCACCTTTGATGTACAGTTGCGGATACGTCGGCCAGTTGGAATACACTTTGAGACCCTCGCGTATATCGGGATCTTCAAAAATATTGACGTAAGAGAAATCGGCATCCACTTGCTTGAGAGCCGCTACGGTCTGCGCTGAAAAGCCACACTGCGGAAAATCGGGAGACCCCTTCATATAGAGCAAAATCGGGTTGCTTTTCAGTTGGGTTTCAATGCGACTGTTGAGTTCGTCTGACATGTGTATTTACTCATCTGGAAGAAAAAAAGACCGGGGGGCTGTACGTCTAGCCATCATCCGGTTTGGTAATTTCAAGTTTGTTAATAACTTGTTTGACGCCTTTTACAGAGCTCGCCACTTTCTCAGCCTGGTTACGCTCGACATACGACGTCACTTTGCCATTGAGAGTTACAACCCCCTGATAGGTGTCAACATTGATCTTGAGCGCGGGAACATATTTATCGGCCGCCAGTCGTGTTTTCACCGACGCTGTGATGGTGCCATCATCGAGTATCTGGCCTGCAGGACGCTCGTCCTTACCCACCGCATAGCCGCCCGCGGCGGCCCCGCCAATGAGCAGAGCTGTGCAGCCGGACAGCAAAAACAGCGCACACAGCAACAGGGTTTGGCGTATCACACCAATGTGCATATTAATTTCTCCATCGCTGACTAAGACGTAATCACCCGGGATTGTGCGGTTTGCTGCAGCCTGCGGCGGTCCAGTTCGTCCATCAACGTCAGCTGTTGAGCGGCTGTTAACCCTGGCCAGGCGGCAATCTCTGACAAAAAGCGCAAACACCCCGTGCACTGGTCCCGAAGATCCAGTTCACAGACACCCTGACACGGCGACAATTTTTGCATATTTTTCATAATAATCCGCTCACATCGCGAGAACTCAATAGACCCCGATGGTCGGCATTCGTTCGCATGAACTGCTGTCCCCTGCTTGATTGTAAAGCTTCCTGAAAAATACTTCATGATTTTTCGGTGCGTGTTGCTGAACGATAAGTACTTTAGTTCGATTTGATACTATACCCGCGGCCGTGCCGACTCCGTATAATGGTGAGTGAGTTTGGGGAGCAAAAAAAATGAGTAACGAGTGGGCAGAAACGGTCACCGAGACCGTCCGATTAGCGCTTGCTGAAGATGTTGGTAAGGGTGATGTGACGGCTGCGTTGGTCCCGGCCGATGCAATTGCAGCAGCGCAGGTTATCAGCCGCGAACAGGGTACTATTTGCGGTCAGCCGTGGTTTGATGAGGTGTTTCGTCAGGTCGATGAAACCATCAGCGTAGAATGGTCTGTGGAGGAAGGCTCTGAAGTTCTGGAGGACAGCATTTTGTGTCGCCTCAAGGGCCCTGCCCGCGGCGTGTTAACCGGTGAACGCACTGCGCTGAATTTTCTGCAGACCTTATCCGGGACCGCCACGACAACCGCAAAATACTCACGCGAATTGCGCGGCACCGAATGCGAAGTACTGGACACCCGCAAAACCATTCCCGGTCTTCGACATGCACAGAAATATGCGGTGCGCTGCGGAGGTGGCCGCAATCATCGCATGGGGCTATATGACGCCATACTCATCAAGGAAAACCATATTGCTGCTGCCGGCGGCATTGGCGCAGCAGTTGGTCGGGCGCGAGAACTGTATCCGGATCTGCTGGTTGAAGTCGAAGTCGAAGATCTCGACCAGTTTGGCGTTGCGCTGAGCGCCGGTTGCGATGCGATATTGCTGGATAATTTTTCGGTACAGCAGATGAAAAAGGCGGCGCAAAAAGCAGAGTTTCTGGGCATGGGGCGCCCGAGGCTGGAAGTGTCCGGCAATGTCAGAAGCGATCGCCTGCGGCTGATCGCAAAAACCGGTGTAGATTATGTCTCCGTGGGGGCACTGACTAAAAATATTCGCGCCCTGGATTTGTCTATGCGGTTCTTATAATCAATAAGTTAAGTAACTGTTGCAGAATTTGACTGAAGTTAAGTAACAGTGACACGGTCGTTTGTTGCTTTGCAGCGATCATAGTAAACTCACAGGTATATTTACGCCGTCCGGCGCCCCGAGGGGCGCCGTTATTGTCTCAATCAAAGGTGAGTAATGTGTCTTTAATGACGTTTTCTCTTGTCGCGCTGGCGGCTTTTCTGACTCTCGCTTATTACAACAGCCCGATCAAGACCTGGGCGCTGACTGCTGCCGGAATCTTGTTGCTCAAGCAGATCACCAGCTACGATTTTGCGCTGATTCCCTGGCTGGTTCTGGCGATCGTTTTCGTACCATTTGTACACACCGGTCTGCGTCAGGGCCTGTTTTCGAGCCGAATTTACAAATGGTATCGCTCGGTATTACCGGAAATGTCCGATACTGAGAAGACCGCTATTGAGGCAGGTACGGTCTGGTGGGAAAAAGATCTGTTCAGCGGCCGCCCGGACTGGCACAAGATGCTCGCCTACCCCCAGGCCACCCTGAGCCCCGATGAGCAGGCTTTTCTGGACGGGCCGGTCGAAGAGCTGTGTGAAATGTTAAATGACTGGGAGATCAGCGAGGCGAACGATTTGCCTCAGCATGCCTGGGACT
>JABDLQ010000335.1 GCA_013002925.1 Gammaproteobacteria bacterium
GCACAATGGTCGTGGAGGCGGCTATTTCCGCGGCAAATCCGCGACTGGGTGTTAACTGGGTAATGCGCTCACCCACGGTACCCATCACTCTGCGGCCATAAGTTGCCAGACCGATCGCGATCCCCAGACCACCCAGCAATAATACCCAGGTAGGAGTCGCTGCTTTGGCGCCAACCCCTGATGCGACTGCGCTAAGCACCGCTGCCAGGGGCCCTATCGCATTAGCCACGTCATTTGATCCATGTGCAAACGCCATGCCACAGGCGGTCACCACCATCAACACACCAAATACGCGCTCCACGGTGTAATAGTGAAACTTCTTGTCCGCCTTGGGATCAACTTCGATGCGGCTGATAAAAATCGCGCCTATGATTGAAATTCCCACCGCAATTGACGCGGCCAGTGTCACAGAGGTCGCGGGATCGAGATCAAGGCCAACATGTTTGAGGCCTTTGAGCATGGTCACGAGCGAAATCATGAATGCGGCGAGAAACATATATCCGGGGACATAGCGACGCGCACACGCTAGCGGATCGCTACGTGACAGAATGAGCCACTGCACCGACTGAAAAATTCCAAATGCGAAAATGCCGGATACAAGAGGTGACACCACCCAACTCATGGCAATCGTGCCAATTTTTGACCAGTCAACCGATTCGAATCCGGCACCCACAACAGCGAAACCGACAATCGCGCCGACAATTGAATGGGTGGTAGAGACCGGCCAGCCGCGCTGAGATGCCACCAATAGCCACGTACCGGCTGCCAGCAGCGCCGCCAGCATGCCCCAGATCAGGGTTTCCGGATCGTTTTCAAAGAGTGCCGGGTTGACGATGCCTTTGCGGATGGTG
Organism: Gammaproteobacteria bacterium; assembly: GCA_013002925.1. Classification (GTDB taxonomy): domain Bacteria; phylum Pseudomonadota; class Gammaproteobacteria; order Steroidobacterales; family SZUA-146; genus SZUA-146. The sequence goes on from JABDLQ010000335.1 coordinate 852, forward strand.
GACGTGACCTCACCACCTGCGAGAACGGCGCCGGCGAATTCGAATATCATCGCAACAATAAACGCATTGCGTACCGTCAGTACTTTTGCGCCCACCGAGGTGCCCATCGCATTGGCTACATCATTCGCGCCGATGCCCCAGGCCATAAAAAAGCCAAACAGGGCTGCAAGCCCGATGTATATCGTTGCGTGATCCATAGGATTCCTACCGAGCTAAAAGTAATTCCAGGCGGCGGCCGACGCCTTCGGCGCGATCTGCCACATCTCCGACCATTTCAATCACCTTGTAAAGAAACATCACGTCAATGGGATCAAGGTCTTTTTCAAGTTCCTGGAGTCCATTACGCAAATCGATTTGCATGTCGTCAGTCTCATTTTCAATCTGGTCAAGTTCCACGATGAGTGCTTCGACAAGATGTGCCTCATTGCCACGGAAACCGGTTTCGTAAAGTTCATCGAGCTGGCGAATCGTAGTGCGGGCCTTTTTGGCGGCATCCACATTGCGGCGGACGTAGGCCATTAGCATATCGTGCAAACTCGGCGGAATTTCCAGATGGCGGCCGACCACCAACCCGGAAATGTGGCGGGCGCGGTTGGCAATGGAATCCTGCAAATGGGTGATGTTCAGCAAATCATCGCGGGCCACCGGCATAAACAATCCTGACGGCAGGTTGGAGCGAATTTCATGTTTGAGCGTGTCAGCCTCATTTTCAAACGCAACAATTTGTTCGCGGATGGCGCGGGCTGCGGTCCAGTCCGATCCGGTTGCTGCTTCAAACAATTTGATCAGTTCGCGCGCCGCCCGATAACAACGGTCGCTGTGCGTCTGAATGGGTTTGACGGGCGATTTGCCAAAAATTTTCTCAAAATAGCTCACGGGACTTCAGCGCTCCTTTATCATTAATCAACACCAACACAGTATAGTCGTCAGGCTGCAGATCTATCGTACAAATTTCCGGCAACTCGCACCTGTTTATGAGGATCAGCCACCCTGTGAAGTGATACTATCCGGTAGCATCCAGGAGAACATTTATCCAGATGATGTGATCAATGGGTCTTACGGTAAAAATTCATTAAACATATGAAATTAAAAGAGAAAACATGAAAATCAGAGTTGAGATGCAAGTTACGCCCAAAGAGTTTCGGGAGGCGCTTGGCCTGCCCGATGTCGCTGGCATCCAAAAAGATGTCATTAATGCCATCCAGGGCAAGCTGGCGGCCAATATGGACGAATTCGATCCGGTCTCACTGTTTCGCGGCTTTGTCTCCCAGGGCATGGTGTCCGCCGGTGACTTGCAAAAAGTCATCGAGCGCTTTGCTAACATCGGCTCCGCAGGGCTCAAGAGCAAAAGCAAGGGTTCCGGCACTAAATCCTGACACGGTGCCCTGGCTGCTAAACGCCGCACCTTAGCGTTCGTCCATGTAGCGCTGCACCCGTTCCTTGGTGGCAGCGTGGGTCAGGCCGGCCTTGCCGGCAATAGCCAGTGCCTCTGGATCACTCATCCCGTGTGTGTCCGTCAGATGTGCTGCCAGCCACGCTGCGGCACGATTGCCGGACGAGCAGTGTAACAGCACACCACCGTCGCGATTTTGCATGACAATGCGCTCAATGCGTTGCAGCGTCATGCGGTCAAATGAGGCTCCCTGTTTCGGGATTGGAATATTGAGATATTTCATTCCCAGGACTGCGGTTGCCGCCTGTTCGTTCCAGTCATACTCATGGGGTTCGCGCAGATTTACGACCGTCGTGACACCGGCTGCCTGTGCTCGCTGCAAAGCTGCATCATCGGGCTGGGATGCAATATAAATATGTTTTATTTGCCGGACATTGTCGCTGGCGCCCCAGGTCATCGCCTCTGAAACGTCAGCGGTCGACAGGCCAGACCCCTGTGCATCCGGAGTTGCTGGAGAGCTCGCATCAGTCGGAGTCATGGTCGAGTGCGAACAGGCGACCAGGCAGGTGGCGAGAGCCACAACGAGCAGGTTGCGAAGAGATTGCATGGTGTGTGCCCCTGTACAAACCAGGACCGGCCCCAGCCGGCGTAGCCCGGTATGAAGTTCAATAAAACCCGTGGCGCTGTTTACTAACGCACCTGCGATTAACTTAACGCAACGGTTGGCGAACTCTATACGTAGACACCGCAGTCTCTCGGCTACATGCTGTTTTTGAACGCCAGTGTGACCGGCAGGCGGGCCGCGCGCCAGGCTGGAAACACGCCACCGACAAGGCCGATGATCAGGGCGAGAATGATGCCGTTTTTGAACAGCTGCGGCGACATCTGAAAATCAAACACCACTTGCGAAAAACTCGCACCAAGAGTGGAAGCCGTCACACCATCAAGAAACAGATAACTGACCAGTGCACCCACAATACCGCCAATGATGGATAGCACGATGGATTCCGCCAGCGTCCCGAAAAAGGCGGACATATTGCTGAAGCCGATCGCACGCAGAGTGGCGATTTCCGTGCCGCGCGAGGCGACTGACGTGTACATGGTGTTGAGTGCCCCGGCGAGCGCCCCCAGTGCCATCACAATGCTCAACCCCCATCCAAAAACTACAATACCGCGGAGTGCAGAACCCTGTTCGGCAAAATAGGCGGCCTCGGTTTCCACGTCCAGGTTCATCCGTGGGTCGTCTTCAGCCAGTTGTTTGATCCCCTCAATGTTACCCGGCTCTTCGAGTAGTACCCGCATGGTTTGAAAGGTTGTGCCGCGCTGAAACTGGGTTTGAACGGTGAGCGCATCGGCCCAGAGCTCACTCTCGAATGCCGAACCGCCGGTTGAAAAAACGCCCACCACTTTCCAGGTGGTTTTGCCAAAGCGCACCTCGCGACCCAGCTCAAAGCCGTCAAACTCAGCCAGCACACCCTGACCTACGATCAATTCATTGCGGCCCGGTTCAAACTGTCTGCCCGCGACAATTTCCACCGTATCGCGTAGCTCGAATCCGCCCAGTGAAATACCACGCAGCGGCAGGTTTACTTCTGTTTGCGTAGTCCGCTTGATGCCGTTCACAATGACGTACAGTTCAGCAGAATAGACAGGATTGTTGTCGGCGTCCCGCGCAATGCCAGGTGCCGTTGCCAGAATATTGATATTGTCGCGTGACACGGTGCTGTTTAATTCAGAGCGGGAGCCTTTGCGCGAGATGATGCCAATTTTTTCGCTGCCGGTACCGGCGAGCGTTTGCTCAAAGCCGTTGGCCATGGCCAAAAATGATAACAATACGGCCACGACGACTGACACCGCGAACACTGCGGCAAGAGACATCCACAGGCGTTTTGGCAAGCTGCGAATATTCATTACGATCACAGTCCAGATTTGCGACAGCAGGCTTCCCATGTTCAGCTCCTAACTGCGGCTAAGGGCAGTGACGATGTTCAGGCGTAGCGCATTCACCGCCGGCACGATGCCGGTAATCAGCCCCAGAGCCAGCATGATGAGTATGGCTTTGAACACGCTGGTACCATCCATGATCAACGGCGGTAGTTGTATCGGCGCGTTGCTGATCAGATGGATCAGACCACGGGCAGCAAGTAAACCCAGCAGCCCGCCGATCATGGCAATGGCCACGGATTCGGCCAGCACCATTCGAAAGATAGCAGGGGAAGTAAAACCCAGGGTTTTCATCACGCCAATTTCGTTTGTTCTCTCGCGAATCGATAGCACCATGGAGTTGCCAACAATCACCAGAATGATAAAAAATGCGGCCACCACCACCGACGTCAGAATCAGCCCGATATTTCCGATTTGTTCGATGAAAGCTTTGTTAAATGCAACCTCTGGCATGGTGTCGGTTTCAGCGGGCGTGTTGGCAAAAAGATCATCAATAGCGTTGACGACCTGTTCGTTTTTATCGGGGGAGGTAGTACGCACGCCCATCCAGCCGATAAAGTTGCCGCCAAATGATTGCGTTTCATTAAAATATTTGTAGTGAAAGTACACGCTGTTGGAATCAGATTGTTCGTCTTTGCCGCGATAGATTGCAACGACATCGAAATCCCAGACCGTGCTGCCGTCACGTTGTGAAAAAATATTGGAATTTATCGGGATCCGGTCACCCACCTTCCAGCCAAACGTGCGCGCAACACTTTCACCGGCAATCAGGCCCTGGCGGTTCTTCAACCAGGCTTCTGCTTCAGCGGGCGTTAATACGTAGTCATCGTACACATCAAGAAAACTCTCGGGGTCGACGGCCATCATGGTAAACAGCTTTTGCGGGTCCTGGTAATAACCACCAAACCAGTTCAGATGCGTGACCGCGTCGACGCCCTCCACCGATTTGACTTTGTTAAAGTGCGAGATCGGCAATGATTGTGTGAAATGAATCTTGTTGACAACAATCAGGCGATCATCGGCAGATAATTCGACTCCTGCATTCAACGCCATCTGAAACGCCGTCAGCGTTCCATAGACCATGAATGCAATAAAGGTGGCAAACAGGGTAAGAAACAGGCGCAGCTTGCTGCGTGTCAGGTTTTTGAAAACCAGGTACAGGCTGCTCATGCGGCCAGGTCCTTTTCCACAAATTGCCCTTTGTCCAGATGCAGTGTGCGTTTGGCGTATTTGGCAGCCTGCGGATCGTGTGTAACCATCACGATGGTCTTGCCAAATTTGCTGTTTAATAGTTGCAGTATGCCAAGAATTTCATCCGCGGTTTCACGGTCGAGATCACCGGTTGGCTCATCACACAGAAGCAGCTTCGGGTCAGACACGAGCGCTCGTGCAATAGCCACACGCTGCTGCTGACCACCGGACATTTCACTGGGCATATGCCTGGCCCTGTCGCTGAGATTCACCAGTTCAAGAGCTGCTGCCACGTTTTTTTTGCGTTGTTGCTTGCCGAGCCGGGTCAGCAACAGGGGCAACTCAACATTGCGGTTGGCATTGAGCATTGGCATCAGATTGTAAAACTGAAAAATAAAACCAATGTTATTGGCACGCCAGGCAGCCAATTGCCCTTCGGACAGCGTGTCGACTCGTTTGCCGTCAAAATTAATTTCGCCGGCAGTGGGTTTGTCCACCCCGCCAAGCAAATTCAGCAAGGTCGTTTTACCTGACCCCGAGGGTCCCATGATGGCCAGAAAATCACCTTTTTTTATCGACATGTTTAAATTGTCAAAAACGGCAATACTTTCCGTGCCCTTGACAAATTTCTTGGCAACATTTTTAAGCTCAAACAGAATTTCATCGCTCATTTACTGCCCCTGCAAAAATTTAGTTCAGGATTTGAGAAACGCAACCTTAACACCCATATCCGGCAGGATGCGTGCATCTTTTTCGCCGATGCCAATGCGTACCTTGACGGTTGCTTTGGCGCGATCTGCCGTTGGAATGACGGCAATTACCGACGCCGGGATTTTCCATTCCGGATACGCATCCAGGCTGGCCTCAACCGTTTGCCCGGCAAATACCCGGCCGATGAATGACTCGTTAACATCAACTTCGATTTCCAGTGAGTCCATATCGACGATAGTGCAGATACCGGTCCGCGTAAAGCCGCCGCCGGCAGAACCGGGAGAGACAATTTCGCCGGTTTGCGCATTCTTGACGGTCACGACACCGGCAAATGGCGCGCGCACCGTGTGGTCATCCAGGTGCTCACGCTGACGCTCGGTCTCTTGCTTTGCTACCTCGATAGTGGCGCTGGCGCTCGCCAGTTGCGCCTCTAATGAGTCAACCTGTGCGGACGCCCGGGTTAAATCCGCCTCCGATGCGAGTCCCTTGCCACGCAAATCGCTGGCGCGCTGATACACCCGGCGAGCTTCAGCCAGATTGGCGGTCACATTGTCCATGGCAGCTATTTGAGCCTGTAATTGCGCTTCGGCCAGTCGCAAATTGACCGTGGCCACTGCACTGTCCAGTTGTGCCAGAACCTGGCCGGCTTCAACCAGCATCCCTTCTTCGACGTTCACATCGGTGATCAGACCGGTGATTTGTGATGACACCGTGGCGATGCGTCGCGCCGTGATGTACCCGGAGGCGTTCAGGATCTCTCGATCCGCACTGGCGGTTGGCGTGGATTCAGCTTTTTCCGCGTCAGGACCGGCATTGTTGGTAGCGGTAATGGTGGTTGCCGGACGGGGTGTTGCGGCGGGTTCCTTCGGGGTCGGCGTAGCTGTCGGTGCAAATAGCCAGATGGCCGCAACTCCACCGACCCCGGCCGCGACGAGCGCGAGCAAGAATGCCTGCCACGCAGAAATTCCCCGGGTGTCTGGTGCACTTCGGTCGATGGTTAGCTGATCCAGTAACTCGCTCTTGTCATTCATCCGTTTTCCTGATGTCACTCGCCAAAATTTGTTGTTGGATTTCCCTGGCTGGCGGACCGACTCCATGTGATGAACCGGTGTGCGAATCCTGCCATTTTCACAAAAGCAGGGGCCGGATGCCAGAAAAACCGTGGTTTATCCTCTAAAACGCACAAAAAGCGGGCGTCAGCTTGTGGCAGATGCCTATAAAACTGCCGTGATCTATAGGCTAAACTTTTTGTGTAGTATGCGAGGCAGGTACACGGCAAGAATGACTGGGGTGGTTGGCAGACCCGCAGCACGAATCCTGTGGTGGCGTCAGGCAACGCACGGAATACGGTATTTGTATCGTGCGACCCCGACGACCCGCGCACAGAAGCACGTGCTGTTGACGACCAGAACGCCCTCCGGAACGATCGGATGCAAAGTGACATGCAAGGAGTAGTTCGTGAAAAAATTTGTGGTCATCGGGATTGCCCTTGCCGCCTGCGTCTATGGTGTTTACCGGTACTTTAATCAGGACACGTCGCCAATCGTCAGGATTGTCTATGCAGATCGCGGGGATGTCATCGCCTCAGTGACCAACACACGGGCTGGCACAGTGGATACGTGTCGTCGTGCGGGCCTGGCGCCTGCCAGTGGTGGACCCATCGTCAGGCTCCATGTATCTGACGGGAGCGCAGTAAAGCAGGGCGATTTGCTGCTGGAACTGTGGAACGAAGACTTAAAGGCGCAGGTCGTTGTGGCGGAGCGTGAGGCGGCAGCCGCCAGGAGCCGCGCGCAGGAAGTGTGTGTGGCCTCACAGGTGGCGCGCCGTGAAGCGGATCGCCTCGTCAAACTGTTTGAGCGCAACCTGGCATCGGCCGACAGCAAAGAGCATGCCGTGGGCACCGCAGATACCCGTGCAGCAGCCTGCAAAGCGGCGCGGGACAACACGCGAGTGGCGGATTCAAGAATTGACCTGGCACGGGCTGCTCTCGAGCGTACCCAGCTGCGTGCCCCGTTTGCCGGCGTGGTGGCCGAAATCAATGGTGAGCTGGGTGAGTATGTCACCCCGTCACCGGTGGGTATCCCTACGCCGCCTACCGTTGATCTGATCGACAACACTTGTGTGTACATCAGCGCACCGATCGATGAAGTGGACGCTCCGGCAGTGCGCACCGGGCAACAGGCGTTTATCACTCTGGATGCGTTTCCAGAACGCCGCTTTGCAGGCCATGTCAGCCGCGTGGCGCCTTATGTGCTGGCCGTTGAAAAGCAGTCGCGGACAGTTGAAGTTGAAGCGATCATTGATGATCCGGACCAGAGCGTGTTGTTACCCGGTTA
>JABDLQ010000347.1 GCA_013002925.1 Gammaproteobacteria bacterium
CGATCCTGCAGCAAAAAGACACGGACCAGGTTCTGGGCGGTGTCACTGCAAATCAGTTCGGCGATTGAGCGCGCCTCTTTTTCATACATCAGCGCCGGATCGCCGGCATATTCGCGCCACAGATCGAGAATTGCATAGGGTGCCGGATAGTGTTTGCGTGCGGCTTTTTTTGCCACCTGCTTTGCAGATAAACGTGCGATCAGCGGGCGCACTGCAGCACTGCTAAGCAAACGGTTCTTTAACGATGCTTTCTTTTTCTCCGGCGGCTTCATCGCAAACTGATGGGCCGTGCGTTCCAGGTGCCGACGCGGTACCACCGCATCAACCAGTCCGATCTTACGTGCGGCGCCCGGTCGTAAACCACGTCCGGTCAGCATCATATCCAGAGCGGCCATTGGTCCCACCAGGCGCGGTGCACGCACCGTGCCGCCAAAGCCCGGATGAATTCCCAACATTACTTCCGGCAAACCGAGGCGTGCACTGTCGTCATCAACGACAATCCGGTAGTCACAGGCAAGCGCAAGTTCCAATCCGCCGCCAAGTGCAAAACCATTGATCATTGCAATCGTTGTGACCTGCAAAGCTTCGATTCGGTCCATCACCATTTGCCCGGCACGGATCATTTCATAGGCCGCTTCCGGTGTGGTGACACCGCGAAACTCGGTGATATCGGCACCCGCAATAAAACCACTCTTTTTCGCGGAGCAAAAAATTACGGCGCGTGGCTGTGAAGCTTCCAGTCCGGCAAGCTCTTCATCGAGCTGTTCCATCACTTCCCGCCCCAGGGAATTAGCACTGGAGCCCGCTTTGTCCAGCCACACCCAGGCCACATTGTCTGCATCGGTTTCCACACGCCAGTGGCGGGGGGTCGTAGTACTGTTCATGGTGACTCCTTTAAACTCGTTCCACTAACATTGCGCCGCCCTGGCCACCGCCGATACACAAGGTCGCGACGGCGCGTTTGGCCTGACGTTGCTGCAATACCTGCAAGGCATGCAGCGTTATGCGCGAGCCGCTGGCACCGACAGGGTGGCCAATACTGATGGCACCGCCATCGACATTGAGCTTCGCCATATCAAGTTCCCCTAACGCTCCGGGTAAACCAAGTTCCTGTCGGCAATACGTTTCGTCCTTCCATGCATTTCGACACGCCAGCACCTGTCCGGCAAAAGCCTCATTAATTTCCCAAATGTCGATATCGTCGAACGACAGCGAGTGGCGCTGCAATAACGGGGTGGAGGCATGCACCGGACCAAGACCCATTTGGGCCGGGTCGAGAGCAGCCCAGGCTACATCCACCAGCCGGCCCAACGGCTTGAGGTCGTATTTGTGGACGGCGTCCTCGCTGGCCAGCAGTAACATGGCCGCGCCATCAGTAATTTGCGAGCTGTTACCTGGAGTGACAATACCGACTCGTCGATCAAATGCCGGTTTCAGGCGTGCCAGCTTTTCCACACTGCTGTCGCGGCGCAGCCCGGTATCTTCCGTGTAGACCGTGCCTTTTGGCGAGTAGAGGTCAGTGACCTCCGTCATGCGCCCTTCGTCAAATGCATCGGCGAGCCGCAAATGACTCTGTACCGAGTACGCATCCATATCCTCGCGTGACACGGCAAAGCGATGCGAAATAATTTCACATGTCTGGCCCATGTTGACATTGATTGTGCTGTCATTGAGGCCACGAATCAGACCGATCACGGGGTTCAAAAAAGCGCGCATTGGCATCTTGGCCAGAGTTTTTACCTTGGCCCCGGCGCTACGGGCCCGGGCCGAGTCAGCGAACCAGTTTACGGCAGTGTCGTTATACAGAAGCGGAGCGCGGCTCATCGCCTCCGTGCCACCTGCAAGCACCAGGTCGGCACGCCCTGAATTGATGTCCTTTGCGGCGGAGTCCAGTGCCTGCATGGCGGATGCGCAATTACGCATGACGGTCCAGCCGGGAACCTTGTGACCACAGCCTGCACGTAATGCCAGAATACGGCCAATGTTGGCTTCATCGGGGCTTGGCATGGCACAACCGAGCACCACTTCATCGAGATCCATGGGTTCGATGGGTTGGCGGGCCAGGAGTGGCCGGGAGGCGGCAACGGCCAGATCAGACGCGCTGAATTCATTGGGTCGGCCGGCGGCGCGCAGAAACGGCGTGCGCAACCCATCAACAATAAAGACCGCTCTGTCGGGGTGATAAGCGCTCGATTGCATCATAAAATGCTCCAGACAAGTTACTTCATTATAGTTTAATAAGTATATGAATTATATATTAATAAAAGATTTTAAAAGTCTATAAATCATGGCATAGTTTTTTCGGCACCACAGGGTGAAACGAAATCATAGGTTTAAGATATACGCAACGCAACAAATTAGGTATTGCGGCTTACCCCGACGTGCTGATTTCAAAATCAAAGATCAGTGGCAGGTGATCCGACAGGGTAGTTTGTGCAATATCAAAACCGGTTTTCGTAATGCCGTCGCCGTACAACACGAAGTCCAGTTCGCGGCGCGGCGCATGGGACGGGTAGCTGGGCATGTTGTCCGGATTAGCACTGGTAAGCCTGGCGGCCTCCCGGAACAGGTACATTTCGTCATCGCCCCAGAACGTATTAAAGTCACCAGCGACGATCACCGGTTTACTCGATTCGCGAATCAGTTCATGCAGTCTTCGCAGCTGGTACTGGCGATGCCGGTATTTGAGCGATAAATGCACTAAAAATATCGCAACGTCGTCTAGCTCCAGCTCGATGATCAGGCGCTTTATACCGGTATCGAAATAGTGAAATCGTTCGCCGTGAACCCGGGGCGCCGCCAAAAAGGCATTGCTCTGATTACGCAGAACCGGTACTCGCTTGGGAAATGACGCTTCCCCGTATTTGCACTGATAGATCGAATAATGACCCAGTGCCTCCGCAATTTCCTCCGCCTGGTTGACCCCTGAGCGTATCGAACCGGTATCGATTTCTATGAGCCCGACGATATCTGCGTCGGTCGCGCTGATAAACGCCGTAATGTCAGAAAGGTTTTGTCGGTTGCTGCGTAAATAACCCGCTCCAGGTACCGGCAGGTTGAATGCTGCCCCGGCGCCGGCGCCGTAGCGAATGTTCCAGATCACCATGCGCATCAGTAGCGCACCCTCGCAAAGCGGGATAGCGGTAAATATGCAGGAATGTGACGCACAGGCAGAAATTGCATAGGGAGGGAGAGGTGATCAGATGCTGTAAAGGCGCAGGTTATCATATTGGCGATTCATTGCGGAGCATCATGCCCGTGTGGCATTAACTTTTACATCCCGGTGAGTCTGCCTGCAGGGGTTATCGATAGCAGGCGGTCAACAGTTGGTACTGAATGATCGGGCAGGTACTATGACAGGGCAACTTTATCATTGCAGGTTGGCATTTTATGACAGAACTTGTGCTTCACAATTACTTTCGCAGCTCCACCTCAATTCGAGTGCGCGCAGCATTGAACCTCAAGGGCCTGGACTATTTGTATGCAGCTTATGCCTTGCTCCAATCCGAACATCGTGCACATGCCTACCTGACGCTTAACCCGCAAGGGCTTGTACCGGCACTGCAAATCAGCCCGGAGAAAGTACTCACCCAATCACTTGCGATCATTGAATATCTCGATGAAGTCTACCCCACACCCCGACTGTTGCCGGAGGATGCTTTGGGCCGGGCGCGGGTGCGTGCGCTTGCGATGATTATCGGTTGTGATATTCACCCACTGAATAATTTGCGTGTCCTGCAGGCGCTGCGCAAAGATTTTGCCGCTTCCGATGGCCAGGTCACGACATGGTTTCAAACGTGGGTGCATGAAGGCTTTGCGGCACTTGAAAACCGGCTGGATCATGAGTCGGAAACCGGCGCGTTCTGTCACGGCGATGAGCCGGGACTCGCGGATATCTGTTTATACGCGCAAGTGCTGAACAACCAGCGCTTTAACGTGGATATGACGCCGTTTCCAAACATCTCGGAGATTTTTGCACGCTGCGAGAGTCTGCCGGCATTTGCCAATGCACACCCGGCGCGTCAGCCAGATGCTGTGTAACCAGTCGGAACGTGTGGCCCGTCACAGTTTACCGATTAACCAGCCACCCGTTGATCATTCAACTGCAAGGCGGCGAATTCCTGGTAAATCCCGTCCTGACGCAGCAGCTCCTCATGACTTCCCGTGGCGACCACACGGCCTTCATCCATGACAATGATACGATCAACTTTGAGCACGGTTGCAAGCCGATGTGCGATGACCAACGTCGTGCGATTCTTCATGACATTATCCAGTGCCCGCTGCACGAGTGCTTCGCTCCTCGCATCCAGCGAACTGGTTGCCTCGTCCAGCAATAATATTGCCGGGTTACGCACCACCGCACGGGCGATGGCGATACGCTGCTGCTGACCACCGGACAGGCGGACGCCGCGCTCCCCGAGGTAAGTATCGTAACCATCCGTGAGATTGCGGATAAATTCGTCGGCAAGCGCAGTCTTTGCTGCTGCCACGACAGCCTCATCGCTGACATCGGTCAGCCCATAAGCGATATTATCGCGAGCGCTGCAGGAAAATATTTCAGCGCGTTGTGCGACCAGCCCGAAACGGCTGCGCAGATCGGCCAATGCGACGCTACGAATATCGATACCGTTAACGCTGATCACACCGTGTTGGGGGTCGTAAAACCGCAACAACAAATCCATGACAGTTGACTTACCCGCGCCTGACGGGCCCACCAGCGCCACTGTTTCTCCCGGCGCAACCTGCAAAGAGAAATCTTTCAGAGCGAGGCGATCGGGCCGACTTGGGTAGCTAAAAGAGACATCATTAAATTCAAACGCGCCCGTGGTGGTCGTGCCCAGGGGGTGCGGGGCGGCCGGCGACTGTATTTCGGATGCTGTGTGCATCAGCTCAGCGATGCGCTCTACAGCGCCTGCGGCACGCTGTACCGTTCCCCAGACTTCACTCAAACCACCAGCGGAGCTGGCAGCGAACAACGCATACAATATGAACTGGCTCAACGTGCCAGCCGACATTGCTCCGGAGGCCACATCGTAAGCGCCACTGCGGAGCATCAATATGATTCCGCCAAACAGGGTGATGACCACGATCGCCGTCATCAGCGAGCGTGACACGATGCGTTTTTTTGCTTTGGCAAAAGACGTCATGACAGTTGCGGAGAAACGCTTGCGCTCAAATGGCTCGGCAGCAAAGGATTGCACGGTATGAATCGCGTTAATCGACTCCGTCGCCAGCGCGCTGAAATCGGCGATGCTGTCCTGGCTTTGCCGGGACATTGCCCGGATGCGTCGCCCAAAGAACAGAATAGGGGCCAGCACGACCGGTATGGCAAGTGCCAGAATGGCGGCCATTTTCGGGCTGGTAATAAACAGCATGACGATCGAACCGATGAGCACGGCAGCGCTGCGTAACGCAATCGAAAAACTGGACCCCACCACAGAATCGATGAGAGTGGTGTCGGTATTGAGTCGCGACAGCACCTCGCCTGTGCGAGTGTGTTCGAAAAACGACGGGCTCATTCCCGAAATATGGTGGTAAAGCGCAATCCGCACATCGGCCACGACGCGTTCACCCAGCCACGAGACCCAGTAAAAACGCAGCGAAGAAAACACGCCCATCATGACGGCAACAAGAAATACCCACAGAAAATGTCGATCCAGGTTGCCCGAGTTGGCGCTGTCAAAGCCATTATCGATCATTTCCCTTACCGCAGCTGGCAAAGCCAGCATTGCAAGTGCCGCAAGTATTAGAAAAATGAGCGCCAGCACTACCTGCTTCTTGTAAGGGCGGGCAAACGGCCACAGAAATTTCAGTGGCTGCAAGCGCGCCAGCGCGGATTTTTTTTCGTCTTTTCCGGATTCAGTCATGGAGTATTTGTTATGTCTGTCGACAGACAACGTGATTAGCGCTGCAGCGTGGTGTCATCGAGTACTGTGCCAAGCGTTTCTGCCAGACGCAGAGCATCCTGCCGGTTAAATGGGGCAGGTGGCCTGATTTTGAGCACATTGTCAAAAATTCCATCGGTGCCAATTAAAATCCCCTGTTCCCGCAGGCGGTTAGCCACGTAGCGAGCGGCACCGGCATCAGGTTTGCGCGAGTCTTTGTCCTCGACCATTTCAACCCCCAGAAACAGTCCCATGCCGCGAACATCACCTACCAGCGGGTGCTTGAGAGCCACCTCGTGGAGCATACGGCGGAGATAGTCACCGGTGGACTTACAATGCTGCTGAATCTGCTCTTCCTGTACGATACGCAGCACTTCGCGACCGGCTGCACAGGATACGGTATTGCCGCCAAACGTACTGAAAAATTCCATGCCGTTGGCAAACGTCGCCGCAATCCTGGCGGTTGTAATTACCGCGCCGAGCGGATGTCCGTTACCCATGGGCTTTCCGAGCACCACGATATCAGGCTGCACGCCCTGTTGTTCAAAACCCCAGAAATGATCGCCGATGCGGCCAAATCCGGTTTGCACTTCGTCTGCGATACACAGACCACCAGCGGCACGAACTGCCGCGTACACCCTGGCCAGGTAGCCATCCGGATAGACTAATTGTCCGCCCACGCTGGGTAATGACTCGCAGATAAAACCACACAGCTGGCGCCCGCGTTCAGTTAGTGACTTTATCGTCGTGCTCACATGCTGGGCATAACCGGCCGCCGCATCCGGGTCTGTGTAGCGAAATTCGCCTCGATACAGATCGACTAGTGGCACCTGGTGCACCCATTCCAGACAGCCCTGGCCGCCGGGACCATCTGCCTTGTAGGGACTGATATCGATCAGGGTAGTCGTGTGACCATGATACGCACCCGCCATCACAATCAGATCCGGCGCACGAGTGTAGGCCCGGGCCAGCCGCAGCGCCAGTTCGTTGGCCTCACTGGCTGAATTTAC
>JABDLQ010000352.1 GCA_013002925.1 Gammaproteobacteria bacterium
GTCCTGGGCGACCGTGATCCCGGTTACGGTTCCACGGCTAAAATTCTCGGCGAGGCAGGAGTCTGTCTGGCGCAAGACATAGACAAGGCTGATGTGACCGGTGGTTTCTGGACCCCCGCCACTGCGCTTGGTGACCAATTGCTTGCACGGCTTGAAGAGCATGCCGGCCTGACGTTCGAAATTATGGAATAAACCTGCACACCCCGATTTTCCTGGTCACTTTGCGGTCAGGTTGATCGTGCAGGCAAGCCGCCTGGTGCTGTTTGACCTGTGGACTAGGTGCTTTCCATAAGTGCATTTGCCTCAGGCATGACCTATAAGTGGCGTGTAGGGGTTGCTTCTATGGTCAAAAAAACCGATATCGCTGCAGTTGCTCATCAGCTGGATTTCCTGATCAATCGTGCGCTGGAACTGGAATACGAACTCCGCGATGACCTGGACCTGGTGCATCCGAAATTTCACACCAGTGCGAAAAACCTGGTTCATTATCTGGCCTTGCGCCAGGTAGATATCCGCGACCTCCAACAGACTTTGTCTTTCATGGGTTTATCCTCCATGGGCAGGGCCGAAAAAAATGTCATGGCGAATCTGCGGGCAGTGCGTAAAGCGCTGCGAAAAGTTTCTACCGGCCAGGACTGTGATCCTGATTCCGAACACGGCAACTTCGCAGACAGCGGTATCAAACTGCAACAACATGTTGACAGCCTGCTCGGGCCCGCAACCAACGGTCGCGATGTACGCATCATGGTGACGTTACCGTCAGAAGCGGCCGTCGAATACCCACTGGTGAGTCAGATGATTGCATCGGGAATGAACATTGCTCGTATCAATTGTGCACATGACGGTTCGAACGAGTGGCAGGAGATGATCTGCAACATCCGGCGCGCGAGCAATGAGCTGAAGCGTGAATGCCAGGTCGTGATGGACCTGGCGGGGTCGAAGATCAGAACGGGTGCATTGCGTCCGGGACCAGGTGTGGTGCGTGTCCGGCCAAAGCGCGATGCTCTTGGACGCATGGTCGCCCCGGGTACTATTCGCTTTGTACCAGAAGAATTACGCTGGTTGGCGACCAGAAGAGCGCAGATTCCAGTGCCTCGTGATTGCATCGACTATGCCAGCGTGGGTGATCTGTTTCGTTACAGGGATACGCGTGGCAAAAAAAGAAAACTCACAGTTATCGACAAGGATGATATGGGGTTGCTGCTCGAATGCCCGAAGAACACTTATATCGGAACCGGAACGAAACTCAAGCTTCATCGCAGGGAGGCTGGTGAAAAACTGAAGTTTCGGGTCGGCGTGCTTCCACCGATCGAAGAGCCCATTATTCTCAAACCCGGCGACACACTGGTGCTGCACAGTGACGGTGCCCCCGGTGAGCCGGCGAAAATTGGTGTTAACCAGGAAGTTCGGAAACCGGCGCACATTTCCTGTATTCCGGCAGAAGTCTTGCGTTATATAGCCGCGGGCGACCCGGTGCACCTGAATGACGGCAAGATCGAAGGTACGGTCACCAGTGCATCGGAAAAAGAAGTGGTTGTCCGCATTGATTTTGCGAAATCAACCGGCAGTAAATTGCGCGGCGACAAAGGTATCAATTTTCCAAAAAGCGCGATCCCGGTATGCGGTTTATCAGAAGCCGACAGGAAAAACCTGTCCTTTATCGTACAACACGCAGATGCGGTGAGTCTGTCCTTTGCAAGCCAGCCCGATGACGTCTTGGCGCTGCTGAAAGAGCTCAGGAACTACCCATCAAAGCAGCCCGGTATCATACTAAAAATCGAGACCGTGGCGGGATTCAGCAATCTGCCGAAACTGCTTCTGACCGCCATGCGACACTACCCGGCCGGTGTCATGATTGCCCGCGGCGATTTGGCCGTGGAATGCGGTTGGGTGCGTCTGGCGGAAGTGCAGGAAGAAATTCTGTGGCTTTGCGAGGCGGCACAGTTGCCGGTTATCTGGGCTACCCAGGTACTCGAACGCGAAACGAAAAAGGGCCAGCCCTCCCGCGCCGAAATCACGGATGCCGCAATGTCCCAGCGCGCTGACTGCGTGATGCTCAATAAGGGCCCGCATATTCTGAGTGCGATCAGGATGCTTGATAACATTTTGCGGCGCATGCAGCAGCACCAGCACAAAAAGACGCCAATGTTCAGGAAACTGAGTGTTAGCGAGACCCATTAATAGCGCTTTGGAAGCGAGTAAGTAAAACCGGGGCGTACAGCTTAATTCTCTGCTGTTCTGATGCGTTGTCAACGTTCTGTCGGCGCTCAGGACGTGCTTGTCAGACAGCACCGTAAGCGTCGTTTTGCACAGGCACAACAGTCGGTCAACCTGACCCCAAGTGGTAATGAAAATCACTGCTGTGGGGCGTTTGCTGCGCTGTGTTGAGTCAGTTGCTACTCACTTTTTTGCCAGTAAAATGGTTTGGTTTCACGCGTGCCGGTTACGATTTCATGGAGTGTCGATGCGTCGTAAAGGCGACCGTTCAGCATCACCATATTGACTTTGTCCGTCGCGAAAATGTTTTCAAGCGGGTTGGCTTCGAGGATTACCAGGTCAGCCAGCTTGCCTGCTTCAAGCGATCCCAGGTCAGCTTCCATGTGCAGTTTCTGCGCCGGTGCCAGCGTCGCGCTTTTAAGCGCTTCGACAGGTGACATGCCACCCTGGGCGAAGCCCCAGATTTCCCAGTGGCTCGCGAGCCCTTCGCGCTGGCCGTGTGCACCGATGCTCACGTTTACTCCGCGTTCGGTGAGGCGCCTGGCGTTAGCGGCAACTGTGGTGTGATAAAAATCACTGTCGGGCGCTGTGATGCGCCTTACGGAGGCAGGTTGCAGCACCTGTGGCGGGACGAAGTTCGACAAGATCGGATGCTTCCACACATCGGTTGCCTGGTACCAGTACTTTTCAGCCGTTAGGCCACCAAACGTGACAACAAGCGTCGGTGTGTAGGCGACATTTGTTTGGCTCCAGAATTGCAGCACATCGTCATACAGCATGGACTGGGGAACATTGTGTTCGATGGCGCTGTTGCCGTCTGCGATCATCGACATGTCCATGTGATAGAGCGATCCGCCTTCAGAGACCACCAGCAGGTTTTCCTCACGCGCGGCGGTGGTGACCTGTTGACGTTGCTCGCGCCGCGGCTGGTTGTAGTTCTTCACGGCAATGGCGCCCTGGGCCTTCAGACGGCGTACATGTTCACGTGCATCATCTAACGAGTTAATCTCGGCAAAATAGGAGGATTTAGCACCGTAGATTATATTGCCGGTTGAATATATCCGCGGCGCAAGTATCTGGCCGGTACGCTGCATTTCAGCTGCCGCAAAAATTTCCGTAGCGTCATTGGACGGATCAAAAATAGTGGTTACACCCAGGGCAAGCGTTGCATAGTTCTTCCAGTTTTGCTGCGGGATAATCCCGACACCTTGTGAACCATGGGCATGGGCGTCAATCAGACCTGGGATGATGGTTTTATCGGTAAGATGGACGAACACCGCGTCTGTCGGAATTTCAAGGTTACTGTCACCGACCGCCGCAATGCGATTATTGCGGATGATGATGATTCCGTTTTCGATGACGCCGCCATCAGCATCAGCCATCGTGATGATGCGTGCGCCGGTAATTGCAACGACGGAATCCGGGACATCAGCGGTCAGCTGGCGCGACATTGAAACACCGGAGGTGGGTGCCGTATAGCCAGCATTTTTATCTTCCTCGTCGCCCGGCGGTGCAAACAACCTGTCGGTCGCGGCAGAGTAGAGGGTAGCGCCCAGGGTCCAGTGCAGGTGCTGGCCGTTGTCAGACCAGTTGGGAAAATTGCCACCGTCACCACTGGCTTTGGTCATCGGCACACTGCTGACTTTGGTGCCGAGTTCGAGCGGCTTGCCGCCGGGAGGGAGCGGCAATGCGTAAATGTGGTAGTTCTCCCGAAAGGCCAGGTGCCGGTCGTCCGGTGCAACTTCGACACGACGCAGATATTTGCCTGTGGCATGCGTGCGTGGTGCTTCGCCATCAAGATTTATGCTAACCAGTTCCAGACCTTCGCCGTTACTGGCCCGGCGCGTGACATACAGTCGCTCACTGCTGCTGCCAAAGTGCGGATTGTGGCCATCGGGCGTAACGCGTCGTGCCGCACCGCCGTCGGCTGGAACACTGAATACGCCGGAGTCGATGCTCCAGTCAGGTGACGTCAGTGAGCCACCGTCGTGGGCGGAAAACACAATGACAGAGCCATCGGGTGAAAAACGTGGTTCATGAAAGTGCCCGGGTGTTTTCGTCAGTCGTTTACTGCGTCCTCCGCTTGCACGTACTTTGTGGATGTGGCCGAGATCATCATCGCTCCAGGACACAAACGCGATGTGGCGTGAATCCCGTGACCAGGTCGGGTCGTATTCAAAGTGCTCGTCGCCGGTCTTTGTCAGTCGTTTTGCCGGACCGTTTGGCAGTTTTTTCAGGTATAAGAATCCGGCGCTTTCAAAGACGACCCGGGTACCATCTGGAGAGATTTCGGCATTGCGCACCATCGTCGTGTTAAAAGTGGCCGGCGCGACGTCAACGGGTTTACCGGGCGCCTCGTAAACAGTGCGGGTGTCGGTGACCCGAAACGGAATATCGGTGACCTCCAGGCTGTCAATATCGATACGGTTGATTTTACCGCCTGCCCAGAACACGATGCTTTTCGAATCGGGCATCCAGTCCATGTTTGGATACACGCCGTGTACGGCCCAGACTTCCTGCACATCCTGATCAAGCCCTGTATAGATGGGACGTTCCGCACCGCTGGTCAGATCCTTGAGGAACAGGGCGCTTTTGGTACGAATGCGCCGCACAAACGCCAGATGCTTGCCGTCAGGCGACGGGGTGGGTCGAACCGCACCACCTGCTCCTGTCACAAAGCTTTCAGTAATGCCGGTATGAAGATCATGACGGCGAATCTCAAATATTTGCCCGTTGGAATCCTGCGCGTACTGAAACTGGCTGCCTGGTGTGCTATCAAGCGAGAAATAAAGATAGCGCCCATCCGGTGAAAAAGCGGGTTCGCCGAGTTCTTTTTGATGCTGTTCATTGGGTTTTTCAACCATAGCGACACCACCGCCGCCGTTCCGATGATAAAGCCAGATTTCACCGGTACCCAGCGAGCGGTAGGTTGTAAAATGTTTGCGTGCTGCAATATACCGACCGTCCGGTGACCAGTAGGGATTGTTGAGCAGCCGAAAATCTTCCCGCGTTAGTTGGCGCGGTTCGGTCCCGTCACGTTGCATGATCCAGATGTTGTCGCCACCGCCCGCGTCGCTGGTAAAGGCGAGGTGCCTGCCGTCGGGTGAGAAGCGCGGTTGCATCGACCACGACAACCCTGTGTGCACCGCAGTGGCGTTGCCCCCGGTGATGGGGAGCGTATAAATATCACCGAGCAGGTCAAACGCAATGGTGCGGCCATCTGGGGAGACATCCAGGCTCATCCATGTGCCAGTGGTAGTGTTAATGGCGATATCACGGGCCGCTTCGCTACCGGGCAGCCTGTTGACGTCCCACTTGTTGTCCTCGGTGTCAGCAGCTGCGATGGTGTGGGTCAACAGAAATATCAGAACGGCCAGCAAAGCGTTGCAGTTTTTCATGACGTCTTCTCGTAAGATTCGTGGAGGGCGCATTCTAACCTGAGAACAGGGTGCGCATACATCGCGTGTGCGCCTTGCAGGTAAATTGCGATGAATTTTACATGTTCCCGGAGTATTCAGGGTTTGAGCACTGCCGCCTCTGGTATGAATTTGTGGCTGCCAGTTGCGTGACAAGTTGCGTGACAGAAAAGCGCACGATGGCCAGTCTCGTGGCAGTGAATCCGGTATAGCGCGGCAAATGAGGACCGGCCGCGGGATAGCTGGTGATTCGCGAGATCCACGGTCGCTATAATTGAGCTTTGGGACAGCGCACGGTAGGCTCTGCCACATGTGGAATCTCAACGGCCAGCGCAGACCTGATTTTGCTGTGGAACCTGACCCTGGTCAGGAATCGGTGTGGGACTATCCGCGACCACCGGTGGCAAAAAGCAGCACTCATCGCATTGAAGTGCGCCACGGGGACACGCAAATTGCCGCTACAACGAAAGGCTACCGGCTGCTGGAAACCGCCAGTCCGCCAACCTTTTATCTGCCGCCGGATAGCGTCGACTGGAGCTATCTGGCACCGGTGTCCGGCAGTTCGGTATGCGAATGGAAAGGTGCAGCGCAGTATTGGGCCCTGCTTACCGCCCCGGATAAGCCGGTAGCC
>JABDLQ010000391.1 GCA_013002925.1 Gammaproteobacteria bacterium
TTTGGCATCAGGACATACCTAAATTCACAACCAAGAGCGTTCGCTGCCTTCTGCAGGCTGGCGATCGTGATGGATCCGCTGATCTCATTCGCCTCAAGCTGGTTAAGGTTAGGTCGAGGTATTCCCATGCGTTTGGCAAGCTGAGTCTTAGTCATGCCCAGAGCCTCGCGGATTGCATCGATCCAGCCATTTCGTGGACGCTCGGCAACTCGCACATCGCTAAGTGCTTGTTCGAGATGTCGCGTCTGCTGCCGGGCGACGCGGGATCGTTTGGTCGGCTTCATGTTCGACTCCCGTACCATTGTTGGGCCAAAAAGGTACCTTATAATATACGAAAATGCAATTAATACGTATGTTATAAAGTACCTCTAAATTTCATTTATGTACTGTAAATTGTACGTATTCTGATGGCATTAGCTCTTTGATCGTCAGGAAACGCTCCTGACTGGCCTACCCGGAATACGAATTGACACAATATAAAAATAGCATTTGACGTACTTAAGTCGCGAATCCGGGGCCGAACCGCAATATTCTATAATCGCCGTTCAACCCCAGTTTCTGTTTTTCGAGGAGATCAGCAATGACCGTACCCCCGTAGTTCGAGCCATGCGGCCCTGCATGGTATACACGGCGACTACGAGCAGACCGTAACAAGCGACAACAATCAGGATAAATTTCAGCATTACAGTCTGTGCTCGTTTGTACCGCACCTATATTAGCTTATGTTTTATTTGAGCTAACTCGTTTAAAAAAGGTGTCAGGTTTATTTTCGGAGTTTGGCGCGTGGTTATGTCGATAGGGATAAAAGTCTGATGCCAATCTAGGCAATTAACCGATACTTTTTCGTAAGCCATCCAACTATTGTGTAGATAGTAAAAAGAGGGTTTCCTGTGTTTGCAACGCTTGCGAGATTAGTCTTAACGCTGAGTCTTCTGATCTTCGCGCCACGGATAATGGCGCAGTCACTTATCGTACATGACTTGCAACCCGGTCCACAGGGTTCAGACCCCGGCCAGATAGTTAGACTGGATGATCAACTGATACTCTCTGCCAATACCGCCCAGCTGGGTCATAATCTGTTGCGCTTGTCGTTGGCTAATGGTGCCATAGACTTGCTGGCAAACTTGGCAGATGGCGACGATGGCAATCCATCCGGCACTGCAATCATCGGTGCGACAGCCTTTTTTTCAATGCACGATGCGACGGGTGGTCATGAGCTGTGGCGCAGTGACGGAACAGCGCAAGGTACCAACCGCATTGCTGATCTGCACCCTGGTGTCGAAGGCTCACATCCGCGCCATCTTCGTGCAATTGGGCAGTCGCTATATTTCGTGGCGGACGACGGTGTAAGAGGCGCCGAGTTGTGGCGTCTTAATGATAACTCCCTTCCTGTCCTCGTACGCGACATCCGTCCAGGCAAAAACGGCTCGTCGCCATCCAGCCTGGTTGTTCACCAGGATACGCTTTATTTTGTCGCAGACGACGGTATACACGGCAATGAGCTTTGGCGCAGCGACGGCACGTTTTCGGGCACAGTGCTGGTTAAGGATATTGATCCAGGCGCCGCTGATGGTGCCCCAAGGAATCTGCTCTCTACTGAAATAGCACTCTGCTTCACGGCTGATGATGGTGCAACCGGCCGCGAACTGTGGGCAAGCAACGGGCTTGAAGAAAACACCATCCGGTTGTCAGACATTGATGCCGGCTCTGCTGGCTCGTATCCGCAGGAACTGGTCGAAGTCACCGGTGCAGTCTACTTTTCCGCCGATGATGGCATAAACGGACGGGAACTGTGGAAAAGCGATGGAACCGAGGCAGGCACTGCCTTAGTCGCGGACATTTTTAGCGGCGACAGAGGATCAGCGCCGAGCGGTCTTGCTAACCACAATGACAGCCTTTTTTTCTCAGCTGACGATGGTATTCACGGTGAAGAGCTTTGGGTGAGTGACGGATCCGAAGACGGTACTGTTTTGGTTGCCGATATCGACCCTGGTCCAGCCGATTCCTTTCCCAGCGACTTTAAAACTTTCGCGGGCAAGATTGTATTCGTAGCACACGACGGCATCAGCGGTAATGAGCTATGGATAAGCGATGGCACAAGCGCGGCAACACGGCTGCTTGCAGATCTCGAGCCTGGCTACACCGGCTCATACCCCGCCGGCCTGGAGGCCACTGAAGGGTGGCTATATTTCACAGCGACGAATCAGCTGACCGGAACCGAACTATACGCGTTACCGGCCCTCGCAACTTACTAAGGACAGCATCATGACTCAGCAAATAACCGCGACGGCATCAAATCTAACGTTTGCCCTTGTGGTGGTACTCCTCACAGTGTTTTTGCCAGCGCGTGCGGGTGAGCCGAAAGAGCTTGTGATCGAATCGGTATATCTTAGCTATGACTTTGACACCGGTGAGGGTACTGCGCAGATTCTTGGACAGAATTTCCCGGAGCTTCAAAAACTGGGTGTAGCGATTACCGGTTCCACAGACGGTATAGATATAACGACCGCTACAGAGACCGAGATTACTATTACGCTCCCCACAGATTTGCTCTCCGGCGAGTATTTGCTGACGGTGTACAAGGAAAAAAAAGGTCCGGTTTGTAAAGGTGGCACTTCTAAATACTGTGACGAGTTTGATTTGACTGTCAGTGATGCAAGACAGCGTTTACTTGTTCTCGAGCAACAGGTCAGTTGCGGGGCGAACTGTTGCGAGATCGCTGCCGATTGCGACGATGGACTTTCATGTACCACAGATGCCTGTTCCTCGGGCACCTGCGCTAATGAACCGGTTGAATGTGTTGCGCCTGACATGTGCAGTGTTGGCGCCTGCGATGAAATGATGGGTGCATGCAGCTTCACCGAAAAGACTTGCCCTGGCGGTTATTCTTGTGACCCCAATGCGGGGTGCCGGACATTCTGTACGAACAATGCTCAGTGCGCAGATGGCTTCCATTGCGATAGCAATAGCAACGCATGTGAAGTAAAAAAAGCCAATGGAGAGGCATGCACTGCGGCTGATCAATGTGCCAGCGGCGCGTGCCCGAGCGATGACGGTATTTGCTGCGACCGGGCATGCGATAGCACCTGCGAGGCCTGCTTAGGGTCCAAAACCGGTCAGGCAAATGGCCTTTGCGCCTTCGTTAGCCAGGGTACCGATCCGGACAACGAATGTAGTGGGTTTCAAATGTGCAGCGGAACCGGGCAATGCACATTCTGATCGAAACAGTTTACGGAAGACCCGGCCGTATAAAGGTCTACACAGCGCCTGCGAAAGTCGCTTAATACAACGCTAGTTTCGAACCCGCGAGTAAAGAGTTTTGGAGACCTGGATGAAGCCAAATTTCATTTATGCCATATGCAGCCTGCAATCGGTGGTTACGGTCGTTCTACTTGCGCTGGCCCAGGCGACGCAGGCCGCAGAGCCAAAAGAACTGGTCATTGAGCAAGTGGTGGTAAGTTACGATTTCGAGGCCGGAGAGGGTGGCGCTACAATTTTTGGACGTAATTTCCCGGATTTCGAAAAACTTCGTGTCGCACTCGCTGGCTCCGAAGTCGGAATCGAAGTCCTTGCAGCTTCGGACGCACATGTCGATATCAGGCTTCCGGAAGACTTAATTGTTGGCGAGTATCGGCTGACACTATACAAAGCCAAAGAGGGATCCGTGTGTAAACGCTCACCGTCCAGAAATTGTGACGAGTATGACCTGACGATCAGTGATGTAGAGCAACGACTGACGGGGCTGGAATTGTTTTTGTTGGACTGTCGTAACATACCAATAGACGAACGAGGTCAGACCTGTAAACTTGTTTTTGCTACAAGTGAAGCGTACACGGGGTCCCTTGGTGGACTA
>JABDLQ010000396.1 GCA_013002925.1 Gammaproteobacteria bacterium
GATCAGTGGTTCAACGCAACCAGGGACTTTGAAGTGCTTCATCGTCGCAAGGCGGCGGTGGTTATAGCCGGGAAATAAGAATAACACTGCGTCGCAAATCAGGCAGCCCGCCTGAGGCATGAGTGCGTTTCTTAAGTTTGTGAAGTGTCGACCCATGCGTGCTCGTGTAATCGATACAAGCCTGTTTGGAAAGCTATAAAAAAAGCGATCCACTCAGTAAATCCTCAAATCATTCGTGCCTGTCCAATTTATCTGTAATCTCAATGGAACGTCAACGCGGTGTCAGGATGCTGTCGTAACGCTTGTTGCCAGAAAGCATGTGACACGAGATTACCCCTCGCGGTTTCGGTTGGTGGCAGCGCTGGAAATAAAGGGGCAATAAAAACGCACCGTCCGCCAGCGGCACCAGAGCCGTAGCGCGGTTTTCATTGCCATAGGTCACAGTCAAGTGTCCCTCCCCAGTACGCTTAATGCTCACTTGGCCGCCACCAAACGAATTACTGTATTCACCGATCATCGGGTGGTTAACTGGAATTAGTTTGTCTACCACTTTGATGTCGATCCAGCCCGTTTCGATGGGCGCGGAGGAAGCCAGCCCTGCGATCGCCGCTGTCCAATCGGCTGGCACAGCATAATTATTGGCAAGACTAATGACGATTATGTCATCACTGGCGCGGTAAAAGAGTTTGGCAACAAATCCGGGTGAGCGTCCCTGAGAGAGGTATACATCTTCATCAGCCCCCAATACATCCCGGCGCCACTGAGCGGGAACATAGTTTTCGCGGAAAACTGCGCGCGTGAAGCGCAACAAATCATCGACGGTCGAGTAGAGTGACCCACCACCTGGACGGCTCTCAACTGCGTAAAACCGTGGATAGCGTCGCTGGCCGGGTACTTTACCGGGCTCGTAACCTGTGACCAAATTTGGAACCGCTACACGCGAATCGGCCAGATGACCCGTGGAGTTCATGCCCAGCGGTCGCAATAGCGCCCTGCGTAGTGCTTCAGTCAGTGTCGTATTGTCGATTAGCTCAAGTATTCGAGCCGCCACGGCATAGCCGCCATTCGAATAGCGCGACTGGCTACCAGGTGGGAAATCCAGTGGCAGCAAAGCCAAACGGTCGATGATTTCAGTCGTGCTAAGCGACAGTGTGCCATCACCCCATACCTGCCTGTTGGTGTGTGGGATCCCTGATGTGTGATCGAGAAGATGCCTTACAGCGATCTCGTCCGCCGATGGAAAGTTTGGTAAAAATTTAGCGATCGGCGTATCGAGCTGCAGCCTACCGGCTTCGACCAACTTGGCAATGGCAGTGTCGGTGACGGCTTTAGAGACTGATGCGATTCTGAAGCGGTGTTCTTGTGTGTGTCGCACGCCAAGTTCAAAATTCGCATATCCAAAAGCCTGTCGGTATACCACTTCGCCACCAATATCGACGAGTACCACGCCATCAAACATTGCAAGGTCTGTGAACTGGCTGACAAAACGGTCGATCGCCCGCGCTTGAGCAGCTGGCAATTTGTGCGCTGACTGTGGTACCGCTGATGGAGAAGCCCCGGCACAACCGCTCGTGAGCAAAGTGACAAAGACCGAAAGTATGCAAATTCGTGAACTAGCGACAAATGCAATCATGGCGTTAACCTTATATTAAATAATGGCTTATTGCAGCTTCCCATCGCAATAAAGCGCCGCCTATAGCCAACGGGAATAGTGTTTATATCGCCTTGACGGTTTAATGCCTCGGTATCTTTATGATGTTCAAAGGTGGGAAGTAAGGGGATGCAATCTGTGCCTTTGGTATCTGTAAGTTATCAGGTGAGTGCCTGTCCAGAAACTGTCGAAATTAGTCCTGAGAGAGTGCCTGTCCAGAAACTGCTGTCCAGAAACTGTCGTCGGCTGTGCCTGTCCAGAAATTGGCCCAGAAATTGCCTCCAAAAATTGGTCGGCTGTGCCTGTCCAGAAATTGGTCCGTCCAGAAATTGGTCCAGAAATTGCACCTGTCCGGAATTTGCCGCCCAGAATATGCCTGGAATATGCAGACGGGAGCTGCCTTTGTGGGTCGGACCCTTAAATTTGCTTCCCGATAATCCGCCTTCATCAAATCTTGCCGCTCGTAGCGTACACTTTGGTGCATCAGGCAATTTGCAATGGGAGGAAACGGCGACTCGACAGATCGTCAGCCCAACCAACTCACCCAACCAACTTACTCAGGGACGTGCCAGTGTCAGCCAGTTCATCCAATGCCACAAACCGCTCTGTCGCCATCGAGCTTCGAGGGGTTAGCCGGCGCTTTCGTGAGGGGGATCGGGACCACACGGTGCTCGACTCCGCAGATGCTGTTTTTCTCGAAGGAGAGATCATTGCCTTGCGAGGTCGTAGCGGGTCCGGGAAGTCGACGTTACTTAACCTGATTGGTGGTATAGACGTGCCGGACGCCGGACAGGTGGTCGTCGCGGGAATCGATCTGCGGGCTTTGACCGAACGTAAACGCACGCTGTTTCGGCGTGAGCACATTGGGTTTGTTTACCAGGCGTTCAACCTCGTGCCGACGCTCAACGTCAGTGACAATATTCGACTTGTGCTCGAACTCAACAAAACGCCGCAGAACCGCGCAAACCAGCGTATTGCAGAGTTGCTCGACGCGGTCGGACTGGCCGATCGGTCGCACAGCTATCCCGACGTGCTGTCAGGCGGCGAGCAGCAGCGCGTTGCGATTGCGCGAGCGCTCTGTCACAGACCAGCCGTACTGCTGGCCGATGAACCTACCGGCAATCTTGACGATTCGACGGCAGCATCCATCATGAAATTGCTCAAAAACCTGATTCGCGAAACTGGCGGCACGATGATCATGGCGACGCACAGTGCCGCAATTGCATCGACCTGCGACCGCACATTTGAACTGCACAACGGAAAGCTTTCGCAAACATGATTCCAGTCACCTACCGTGCCGGCTTCAGCTATCTGTTGCGACACCCCTGGCAACTGGCACTTGCCATGCTCGGTGTTGGCATTGGCGTAGCGGTCATCGTTGCAGTCGATCTCGCGAATTCCAGTGCCAGCAAGGCGTTCATGCTGTCAATGGAAAAAGTTGCTGGAGAGGCAACTCATCAGGTCGTTGGCGGGCCGCGCGGCATCAAAGAAAGCGTGTATACGCGGCTGCGTGTGGAGCGGGGGATTCGTAGCATAGCCCCTGTGGTCAGCGGTTCCGTAGAGGCGGGCGACACTGTACTGAGCCTTCTGGGCGTAGATCTGTTTGCCGAGCAGGAAATACGCAAGTTCACAAGCCAGGCTACAGAGCTTGCAAGCGGTTCCGGAACTTCTCCACAAAACGTGTTCCGGGCGTTTCTGACCGAGCCTGGTACCGTCACAATGTCTGAACGAACGGCCGCTGAACTGGGTCTTCAGGTTGGCGACTCGTTCACGATTCTTGCCGCAGGCATCAACCAACCGGCAACCCTGCTGGGTGTCTTTGAGGGTGACCAGGGCACGCTCGACAACATTTTAATCACCGATATTGGTACAGCCCAGGAATGGTTCGGGCAAACGGGCTGGCTGTCGCGCATCGATGCACGTATTGCCGCGGGTGATACTCACGCGTTAGCACAATTTGAAGCGGCTTTGCCGGATGATGTGCGCATATTGACCGCTTCCGGGCGCACCCAGGCAACGGCCGCGATGAGTCAGGCGTTCATGACCAATCTCACCGCGATGAGCCTGCTGGCGCTGCTCGTTGGGCTGTTTCTTATCTTTAACAGCGTTAGTTTTTCTGTCTTGCAGCGACGTGAATATATTGCAACGCTTCGTGCTCTTGGTGTCACGCGCCGTCAAGTGTTCGCGACGATTCTTACAGAGGCCGCAGTGCTCGGTGTCATCGCGTCGGCGCTGGGCGCTGTGCTTGGTCTTTGGCTTGGGGAGCAGCTGCTCGCACTCGTGTCCAGATCAATCAATGATTTGTATTTTCGCGTTAGCGTTACTGAAGTTACCGTAAATTCACTGTCGATCATAAAAGGGTTTGCTGCCGGCGTACTTGCGGCGATTATCGCGGCGGCGCTTCCAGCCGCAGATGCAACAAGCTATGAACCGCGCCTGACCATGCTGCGCTCATCACTTGAGCGTCGTGCGGGCCGCTCCGTACCGTACGTCGCCATGGCCGGGCTCGCGACGATAGTGATAGCTGTCGCGATACTCATGCTTTCGGAGCGCAACCTCGTAGCAGGACTGGCGGCGGTATTTCTTTTGATCGTGGGTTTTGCCAGTGGTGTGCCACTGGTCGTACGCCAGGTTTCGACATTACTTGCCCCGGCGGCAAATGCCGTTGGTGGCACCATATTGCGCATGGCCGTCTCGGGCATTGCGGCAAGCCTGAGCCGCACAGCTGTTGCAATTGTCGCCCTCGCCATCGCCGTATCGGCCACTATCGGTGTTAGCGTGATGGTTGATAGTTTCCGTGGTTCGGTTCAGAACTGGCTGGAACAGACTTTGCGCGCCGATATCTACGCTGGCGTTCAGCGTGGCGCGATGCAGCCTGAATTGATCGATGACATCAGCAGAATTTCGGGCGTCGTTGAGGTCAGCACGAGCCGGCGCACGTCGATCGAAGACTCATCGGGCCGCACGCAGCTTATCGCCATACGTATGTCACCCGATGGCTATGCCGGTACTGAACTGCTTGACGGCACGCCGGATGAAGTCTGGGCGGCCTGGGAGCGCGAGGCTGTTGTCCTCGTCTCCGAACCCTATGCCTATCGCAATCGGGTTGCTCCCGGCGACACCATCACGCTGCCGACGAGCACAGGCGATCGCCCATTCACTGTGGCGGCGCGATACCAAAGTTACGACATTAATGCGAGTGCCGTCTTGATGAGCCGCACAAACTACGACCGCTATTTTGACGACGACGGTGTTGATACGCTTGGGCTTTATCTTGCAGAGGGTACAAATGCCGATAATGTAATCAAACAGATCAAGGCAATGAGTGAGGGTCGACAACGCCTTCGCGTCGACTCCAACGCGCGTATTCGCGACCTCTCGCTTGAAATCTTCGACCAGACGTTCGTCATCACCGATGTGCTCTACTGGCTTGCGACCGGGGTTGCGTTCATCGGTATTCTTGGTGCAATGCTGGCGCTGCAGCTGGAACGCGCTCGCGAGTTTGCCTTGCTCCGGGCGCTCGGCATGACGCCTGTTCAGATCGGTAGCATGATCACGACCCAGACAGGCATGATCGGTTTTTTGAGCGGGCTTGTTGCCATACCATTAGGGTTGGTAATGGCATGGGTTCTGATCAAGGTGATTAACCGCCGGGCATTCGGCTGGCAGATCGATATGTCGGTAGCGCCTGAGATCCTCGTGTCTGCGCTCGTTTTCGCGGTAACCGCCTCGGTACTGGCAGCCATCTATCCGGCCTGGCGCGCTGCCCAAAGCCAGCCTGCCATAATCATGCGTGAGGAGTGACCGATGCGTGCAACTATCTTCGCCAGCGTGTCATTGTGTCTTTTGACGTTATTCGCCGTTGCCGACGAGTCGGCGCAGAGCTCACGGTTGTCCGAATTGCTCACTGACAATACTGAAGCGGGTTTCAAACGGGCAAACGCTGCACGCGAGTTTTTATTTCCCAGGGACCATGGCCCTCATGAGGGGTTTCGTAACGAATGGTGGTACATCACCGGGAATCTCGACGATGACGCTGGCAGACGTTTTGGATTTGAACTGACTATCTTTCGGTTCTCGTTAACGCCCGGGCGGCCGCAGGCACAGTCTGACTGGCGAACAAATCAGGTCTATATCGCCCATCTCGCGGTGACTGACGTTGAGGATGAGCGCTTTTATGTTGCCGAGCGCTTTTCACGCGGCGCGCTCGGGCTGGCGGGTGCACAAACTGAACCATTCCGGGTCTGGATCGACAACTGGGAGATCGCCTCCAACGGTGAAGGCGAATCCTGGCGCATCGTCGCCGCCGATACCGACATCGCGGTTGACCTGGCGCTAACGGCCCTCAAAAAACCTGTGCTCAATGGTGATGCCGGTTTGTCGCGCAAATCATCGAATATCGATAGCGCCTCTTACTATTATTCGATTACCCGGTTTCAAACTGCAGGCACCGTGTCGATCGCGGGCAGAAACTACAGGGTATCAGGGCTGTCGTGGCTCGACCGGGAATGGAGTACCAGTGCTTTGGCGGCCGATCAGGTGGGCTGGGACTGGTTTGCATTACAGTTGTCAAGCGGCACCGATGTGATGCTGTACAATCTTCGCAAATCTGATGCGACGGTCGATGCCAACAGTTCAGGCACGCTCACATTCGCAGATGGACGTTCAACACATCTGCGCGTAGAGGATTTTAACATTCGTGTTAACGACACATGGGATAGCCCCGCCGGCGGAACCTACCCGTCGTCCTGGCGCATACACATTCCTGAACAGGGGCTGCAACTCGACGTCCAGCCAGTGTTGCCAAACCAGGAGCTGTTCACGACTGTGCGCTATTGGGAGGGTGCCGTGGACGTCTCGGGAGAAAAAAATGGGGTACCGATCGCCGGGCGCGGGTATGTGGAACTTACCGGTTACGCGGATTAATGGCCGGGTGGCTAAACCAGTACCTTAAACCAAGTCGGCATCTCGGTAGAACACTGCCGGCGATTCAGCCAGTAATGGTTTCGCAGGGCTTTCTCCATGCTGTAAAATTTATTTATTATTATCGTATTGTTTGCGGGTAACAATGAGCGGCGTCAGCTCATTCGTGGCCTTTGCTATGCTCGACTTGCAGGTTTTGAGGGGGCATCGTTTTTGCAGGTCTCCCGAAGCTGTCGGGTTGGCGCAGTATTTACAGTGGGTTGGCTATGACAACTGGCTAAAAATACATGCTTTGCGATTGATATCGTATCTATTGAAGGTACTGTTTCCGTGGTAGTCAGAAGCTCACAATGAAACCCCACTTGCAAGGACGTCATCTGATGACCGTAGCAAAAAAAGATCAAATCCGTGCCTTGCTCAAGAGCATCGAGACCGGTGACCCTGAACCGGTAGCGGTAGTCAATGAAGCAAAATACATCCAGCACAACCCGCAAACACGCGAAGGTAGCGAAGGGCTGGCAGCGCTGTTTTTACGACTGTCTAAAACGTCTCCACGGGTGAATATCGTGCGGGCCTTTGAGGATGGGGATTTTGTCTTTGCCCACACAGAGTATGATTTCGCAACACGAAAGATTGGTTTCGAAATGTTCAGATTCGAGGATGGACTAGCTGTGGAGCACTGGGACAACATCCAGGAACGGCAGAAACCCAATCAATCCGGTCGCACCATGGTAGATGGGCCGACCGAGGTGCGCGAACACGAACTGACGGAAAGCAATCGGGCATTAGTCCGATCTTTTGTCGAAGATGTGCTGATCGGTGGACAGGTTGATCGGCTGCCCGAATTCATTGACCAAAATGGGTATGCGGAACATAACCCCAGGCTTGGGGATGGTATTGAAGTCGTTCGATTGGCTCTTGCAGAGCAGCATGACGGCCAAAGGCACATCGACTATCGTCGCAGTCATCGTGTGCTTGCGGAAGGCAACTTTGTGCTTTGTGCCAGTGAGGGTGCCTGGGGCGGCGTCCATACGTCCTTTTACGATTTGTTTCGTGTCGCTAACGGCAAGCTTGTGGAGCATTGGGATACCATGGAAAAAATTGCTCCGCGCAGTCAGTGGAAAAACGATAATGGCAAATTCTGAAGCGCCAGCGGTTCAGATTGCCTCACGTATTCCAGTCGCACGCATTGTCAAACCTGGTATTGTTCGCCAACAAACAGAACTTGCGCAGTACACACTAAAATTAGTGCGGTTCGAGACAGCGTTTACCTTTGAGCAAGTGATATCGATTCAGGGGTTTTGTAGAGGTCTTGCTCGCATCACTGACAAAGCGCGGAGTTACCTCAAAAAAACCGTCAGGTCGACACTGTTAACCTTCGGAAGCAATTGTTCCCGCAATGTTTCCCTTTGAGCACGCGCATACTTGAGAATCTCCGCGAAGGGTGAAACATCAGGCATCGAAAACGCTTGCGAAGTCACAACCAGAATTAGCCATTAGAAAAACAGACGCATGTGTTTTCGCCGCGATCAGGATGTGCATCAGCGGGCCCGAACAGAACGTGTCGCTGGTCCGGCGTATGACTCGACACCGGACACTCCTGCTTTTATCGTTCTACCATTTCCTTTGCAACAAGATAGTCGACAATGTCATTGAGCCGATCAATCGACTTGGCCATCGATCCTGATGTCACGTATTTTCCATTGATGACCAGCGTGGGCACGCTCTGGATGCGGTAGCGCTGGCTCAGGTTGCGTGCTTCGCGAGTTTTAGAGTCGACGTTGAACGATGCAAAGGTGCTTGCAAACTCATCGCCGTCGACACCATTATCAGTAAAGATCTTTTTGATGGCAGCTTCGGAACTCAATGGATTGCGATTGGTGTGCATGGCCCGGAACATTGGTAAATGTATTTGCTCCGTAACACCCAGGGCTTCCGCGGTGTAATAGGCTGCAGCGTGCAGCTGCGCAGTTTTATTGAATTGTGCCGGGATGCGTACAAAATTCACGCCAATGGGTTTGCGCTTCAGAAAGCCTTTGATGAATGGTTCAAAATTAAAACAATGCGGGCAGCTATACATGAACACTTCGGTTACTTCGACGATCCCGGCACCGCTGCTGGTCGGTTGCGTCGGGGTAAGTACCATGTAGTCTTTGCCGGCTTCAAACTTGTCCGCATTTGCGCTGACAATCGCTGCGGCATCAAAGTTGTCAATCCCCGCTTCCGGCCCCATCGCTGCGCGCGCAGCGGTTGCCTCGGGTGAGACTACCGTCGTTGATGTGCTGGCGGCTTTGGCCGCTGGGGCATCGGCCGTCGTCGTCTGTGCAGCCCGCGTAGCGGCCACCGTATTTTCGGCAGGTTTGTCAGCGCCACAGGCGGTAAGGGCGATCATCGCCGTAACAAGAATAAGGGCGGTTTTTTTCATCATTTACTCCGGGTTCCGGGCGTGCATTTGCCCGGGTTTCTAGATTTTTAGTGCAGTCCCTGCATAAAGCTGGCGACAGCCTTCATGTCGTCTTCACTCATCGATTTTGACACATCGTGCATCATTCCGTTCAACCCGCCATCGCGGGTGCCGTTGGCAAATGCTTTTAATTGGGCAACCGAATACGCTGATCGCTGGCCTGCTATAGCAGGCACATTGCTCAGTGGATTGCCTCTGCCCCGCGGGCCGTGGCAGGCCGCACAGGAAGCAATTTCACGCTCTTCATTGCCCATACGGTATAACACAGAGCCGGCCTCGACCAGCGCTGCATCAGCCGCGCCCGGGGTTACCGTTTGCGATGCAAAGTACGCCGCGAGGTCCGCCATGTCCTGAGCAGACAGTGCCATTGCCTGGGCGTTCATCAGGGCAGCCAGCGGGGTTTTGACCTCGCCCGCCTTGTAGGCCTGTAGTCGTTGCACCAGGTATTTCGGGTGTTGACCGGCGAGACTGGGCCACTCGGGATTAATGCTGTTTCCATCCACACCATGGCAGGCGGAGCAAACGGCGGATTTAGCGCGCCCCTGCTCGATATTACCCGAATGATTATCAGCCTGAGTATTCAGGGTGAGCAGGCTAACCGCCAGAATCATCAACAATCGCTTCACAGCTTACTTCCTCCAAACGCGAGCTAAAATGCTGCCAGACCTGTCATAATGGTGACTCCACGCCCCGGCGGCAGCCGGCATTGTACACCATTGGCCCCGCTGGCCCTACCGGATCTCATGTCCCGATTCCAAAACATTCAATTTCTGAAGAGCGCCAACGACGTCAAAGGGTTTCCACCGGATACAGGTCGCGAAGTCGCCTTTGCAGGGCGGTCAAATTCTGGCAAATCGAGCGCAATCAACGTGCTAACCCAGCGCCGGGGGCTTGCGCGCACCAGCAAGACGCCTGGGCGTACCCAGCTCATCAACTTTTTTGCGTACCCGGATGAACGGCGCCTGGTGGATTTGCCAGGCTATGGGTTTGCCAAAGTCCCGGCACGGGTTCAGCGTCACTGGCATGACCTCATGGGGCAATATTTCGAAAGACGTCAATGTCTGCAAGGGCTGGTGATACTGATGGACTCGCGCCGGCCGCTCATGCCGTTTGATCAGCATATGCTTGAATTTGCAGGCGACGCCGGCTGTCCGGTACATATCTTACTCACCAAGGCCGACAAGCTGAGCCGTGGTGCGGCTGCGGCGAGTTTCGAAACAACCCGCCAGCAACTGGCACCCGGTGTGGGTCTCCAGTTGTTTTCAGCACTAAACCGGCAAGGCGTGGATGATGCAAGGGCGGTCATCAGCCAGTTTCTGGACTGGGACTGAATGCATTCATGCTGTTTCGAGTCATAAAGAAACCCCGGCGCCGATTAGGGGGACGCCGGGGTTAACCTGCACCCGGCATGGGGAGGCCGGGTCAACGCCCGCACAGGGAGGGCAGCGGGCTAGCGTCATCACACGCTTAATATACTTTGAGCGAAGGTCACAGGATAAGTTCCGGATTCTGCAATTATCTTAAAAAAAACAATAAAAACAAAGTAATAGATCCACCGTTGCGAACAGGGGCAGTCGCCAGATCGCCGTGCCGACCGGACTTTACGTCAGTGAGCTTCATCCCAGTTAGCGCCGGTGTCAGCGTCCACTTTCAACGGTACATTTAACGTAGCCGCCGCGCACATGAGATCTTTCACGCTCGTCATAACGTCCTGCACGATCGATTCGTCGACCTCCAGCACCAATTCGTCGTGGACCTGCATAATCAGCCGCGCATTAACCGACTCGCTCTGCAACCAGTCATAGACCGAGATCATGGCTCGCTTGATGATGTCGGCAGCCGTGCCCTGCATCGGCGCATTGATCGCGCTGCGTTCCGCATACTGGCGGCGCTGGACATTGCGTGCATTGATGTCAGGCAGATACAAACGGCGGCCAAAAACCGTCTCTACATACCCTTCATCACGCGCCTGTATGCGGGTGCGATCCATATAATCGCGTACCCCCGGATAGCGTTCGAAATATAAATTGACATAATCCTGTGCTGCGTGGCGACTGATATTGAGCTGCTTGGCAAGCCCGAAGGCGGACATGCCGTAAATCAGACCAAAATTAATGGCTTTGGCCGAGCGGCGCTGATCGGCAGTAACGTCTTCAAGCGGTGTGGTAAACACTTCTGCTGCCGTGGCCTGATGAATGTCACGATCATCTGCAAAGGCCTGGCAAAGCCCGTCGTCCTTTGACAGGTGGGCCATAATGCGAAGTTCTATCTGTGAGTAATCGGCGGCCAGCAAGGTATATCCGGGGCTTGCGATAAACGCCTGGCGGATGCGCCGCCCCTGTGCGGTACGAATCGGAATGTTTTGCAGGTTCGGGTCTGCCGACGACAGACGTCCAGTCGCAGCAACTGCCTGGTGATACGAGGTATGCACCCGACCGGTTTCCGGGTCAGCCAATTCGGGCAACTTGTCGGAGTAAGTGGATTTGAGTTTACTCAGGCTGCGGTAGTCAAGAATCAGCTGCGGTAACGGATAATCATGAGCCAGTTCCTGCAGCACATCTTCGGCGGTCGAGGGCTGTCCTTTCGGGGTTTTGCGAATCACGGGCAGGCCCTGCTTTTCAAACAGAATTTCCTGCAATTGCTTTGGCGAGCCCAGATTGAACGGGCCACCTGCAGCCGCGTGCGCCGCCTCCTCGAGCTTTTTCATGACGCCGGCAAATTCCACGCTAAGATCACGGAGCATCGCGATATCAAGGCACACTCCGGTATGTTCCATTTCCAGCAAGACCGGCACGAGTGGTTTTTCGATTGTTGTGTAGACTTCGCTGAGCCGTTTGAGTTTCTCAAGTTGCGGCCACAGAACGTGGTGCAGGCGCAATGTGAGGTCGGCATCCTCTGCGGCATAGGGACCAGCCGTGTCCAGATGCACCTGATCGAAAGTGATCTGTTTTGCCCCCTTGCCGGCGACGTCTTCATAATGGATCGGATCGATACCCAGATAGCGTCGTGAAACACTATCCATATCATGTCGGGTGGCCGTGCTGTTGAGCACATAGGACTCTAGCATGGTGTCGAACTCGATGCCCCTGAGTTCTACGCCGTGATTACGCAGAACGTGGGCATCGTATTTGAGATGATGACCTGTTTTGGGCTTTTCGGGATCTTCCAGCAGCGGTCTGAGTTTGCCAAGAACGTAATCACGATCCAGTTGTTGTGGCGCCCCGGCATAACTATGTGCTACCGGCACATAGGCGGCATGCGCTTGTGCGACACAAAATGACACACCGACGATCTCGGCAACCATGTAGTTGAGACTGGTGGTTTCTGTATCGAACGCAAAACATTTGCTGTCCTGAAGGCGTTTTAACCATTTTTTGAAGCTCTTTTTTGTCAGCACGATTTCATAAACGTTGTCGTCACCGCCGCTGTCTGAGAGTTCGGTTTCCTTTTCCGGTAATTGCTTTATGAGTGTGTTGAATTCAAGTCGTGTGTACAGTTCCCGTAAGCCGCTGGTGTCCCGTGGATTGAGTTTCAGGTCCTGCGGTTTGATCTCAAGATCGATATCCTGGCGGATCCGGGCCAGTTCCCGGGACATCACCAGCTGTGGAATGTGATCCCGCAAACTTTCGCCGACCTTGCCCTTGATCTGGTCGCTGTTTTCAATCAGCTTGTCCAGGTTATCGTAGGCGTTTAACCATTTGGCAGCAGTTTTTGGACCAACTTTTGGCACCCCCGGAATGTTGTCGGACGCATCTCCGACCAGGCCCAGATAATCGACGATCTGATCGGGTCGAACGCCAAATTTTTCCTGCACGGCAGCGGCATCCATCTTGCTGTTTTTCATGGTATCAACCAGTGTCACCTGGTCATCCACCAGTTGCGTCAGGTCCTTGTCGCCGGTGGACACCACCACACGCATGCCGCGCTTGCTCGCCCGTTTTGCCAGGGTGCCGATGACGTCATCGGCTTCGACTCCCGCCACTTGCAGCAACGGGAAACCCAGTAGTTGTGCAATCTGGTGGATGGGCTCAATCTGGTCACGTAACTCCTCGGGCATCGGTGGACGGTTGGCCTTGTACTGATCGTAGATGTCGTGACGAAACGTCGGCCCTTTGGCATCAAACACCACCGCCATGTGAGAGGTCTCATGGTCATTGAACAAGCGGGTCAGCATGTTGGTGACACCCAGGATTGCCCCGGTGGGATCACCAGATGAATTGGTCAGCGCCGGCAACGCATGGAAGGCCCGGTACAAATACGAAGAGCCGTCCACCAGTATCAGCAAGTTTGGGTCTTTATCCGCCATGTGGTCGCCTGCGAAGTGGGGTCGGATCAAAAAATGTCAATACTACACAGAAGCTAGTCAGGTGCAGTTTCGGATTCTTCCTGTTCAGGAGTTGTCGCGACGTCGGGCACGGCGACAGGCTCCGGCAGATACAGTGGCCCCAGCTGACCGCAACCTGCCCCCGACAGACCGCACAAAAGCCATGCAACGATACGAATCCTCTTGAAAATAGTACCTGTCATCGTCGTCTGGTCAGCCGGGTTTACGGTGATCCAGTATGGCAACGGTCAGTCTTGAAATGCAAGTCAACCGGTCCTGTTCATCGCAGATCCGAATTTCCCACACCTGGGTGTTTCTGCCTATATGCAGTGGTCGTGCCGTGCCGGTGACGAGGCCTTCAGAGACGCTGCGAACATGATTGGCATTCACCTCGATGCCCACGCCGTACTGTGCGCTGACATCCAAAGTCAGGTTAGCAGCCAGGCTACCCAGGGATTCAGCCAGGGACACCGACGCACCGCCATGCAGCACACCAAAAGGTTGCCGGGTACGAGCATCAACGGGCATCGTGCCGCGCAGATAATCGCCGCCAATTTCCGTGCAGACGATGCCCAGCGTATGCGCCAGCGTGTCTTTGCTGGTCTGATCTAACGCATGCAGATCAGGTTGA
Organism: Gammaproteobacteria bacterium; assembly: GCA_013002925.1. GTDB lineage: Bacteria > Pseudomonadota > Gammaproteobacteria > Steroidobacterales > SZUA-146 > SZUA-146. The sequence goes on from JABDLQ010000396.1 coordinate 13,994, forward strand.
CCGAACCAAACGGAATCGCTTTTCATTTTTTTAACATCCGGTAAAGAACCGCCATCTGTACCAGCATGCGGTTACGGGCCGTCACCGTGACCAGGCTGCGTGGTCCGTTGAGCACGTCGCCGGCAACACCCTGGCCCCGACGCACTGGCAATGAATGAATCAGCCGGCAGTCTTCCACTGCGGGCTTAAACCAGCGTTCATCGATGCACCAGTCGCGATACTTTTCTCTGATGGTGCGTTCTTTGTCAAGATCAGCATAGCAACCAGGGGCGACCCACGATTCGGCACACACCACGTGCGCCGTATCAAATGCTGTGGCCTTGTCCGCGGTTTCGATCACACAACCCCCTGCCTGGGAAGCAGCCCGCTGTGCTTTTGCCAGCAGCGGTTGGGGTAACGCGTATTCATCCGGTCGCAATATTGTCACCCGCATACCGCGTAATGCCGCCATGTGCAAGGCTGCCGCTGCTGTGCCAAATGGATGCTGCTGTTGTTCATAGGTCCACGCGAGTACGAGGCGCCCGCCACGCTCCGGTATGTCTGCATCGTTCATGCTTTTCCATGCGGCGAGACCCTGGCAGGGATGGTTGATGGCTGACTCCATGTTGATCATCGGGACTGGCGATGCTTTGCACAAACGCGTGAACTCCTGCTCGTTCAAATCGGCAGCAAGATTCTCAAAACTGCCCGGCGAACGAATGCCAAGCGCATCGGAATAGGCGCCCATGGACGGGATCAACTCCAAGGCATGGTGCACCGTTGGGCCATCCATGACTTCGGCAGAGGTTTCAATTTCCCAACCCGAGCCGGATGGCGCAATGTTGATCACAGTGCCGCCCAGCCGCCCCATCGCCGCGCCCATCGAGGCACGGGTGTGAAAGGATGAGCGCAACATCAACAAGGTCAAGACCTTGCCGGATAGCGCATTGGGTTCCGGATACAAATCCAGTTGCTGGGAAAGACGTAACAAATCATCAATCTGCGGGCGCGAAAAGCCGGCAAGATCCAAAAACCATTTCATTGACACGCATACCTGCCCGATGAAAGATCGCTAATAGTAAAGTGCGCGAAATTCAGTTACCAGTGTCGGCATTTTGATACAGCAGATAGCGTGATTTTCCATTAGACTGATGCACTTTGCCGTCTCGGGAGCGCAAAAATGAGTCGTATTCTGGAAACGGTCGAAGTGGAGACCGCCGCCAATCCAACGCACAGTGTGATCTGGTTGCACGGCCTGGGCGCGGATGGCCATGACTTTGAAGCCATCGTGCCGGAACTGGATCTTGATGCTGGCCGCGGCATACGTTTCGTGTTTCCACATGCACCTGTCAGGCCGGTAACCCTGAACGGTGGGGTGCCTATGCGCGCGTGGTACGACATCATCAGTCTCGACCGTCATGGCCGTGCAGACGAGCAGGGCTTGCGCGAGAGTCAGCAACAGGTGGAGGCGCTGATTGCACGCGAAGTCGAGCGTGGGAGTCCGGTCGGCAGTATTGTCATCGCGGGATTTTCACAGGGCGGAGCGCTTGCCCTGCAAACCGGTCTGCGACATGCCGACAAACTTGCAGGGATCATGGCGTTGTCGTGTTATTTACCGCTGCAAAACAGCTTTACAGATGAACTGTCGGTGGCGAACCGCGAGACGCCGGTATTTATGGCGCACGGTATCATGGACCCTGTCGTCGCGTTACAGATGGGTTCGGAAAGCCGTGATTTTCTGGAGCAGCAGAAGATACGGGTTGAGTGGCATCAATATCCGATGGCGCATGCGGTTTGCAACGAAGAGCTGCGGGATATCAGTCTCTGGCTGCGTACCGTTCTTGGCGTCTGATCAATGAGTGCGGGCGTAATCTTCAACCTGTTGCCAGACCCGCATCAGGTTGCCACCCAGGACTTTTTCGACCTCGGTCTCCGTGTATCCGCGCTGGAGCATTCCCGCGATCAGGTTCGGGTACATTGAAACGTCTTTGATACCGGTTGGCAGTGAGTCGCCAACGCCGTCAAAATCTGAACCGAGCCCCACATAGTCCACTCCCACAAGCCGGGCGACATGATCAATGTGATCGAGTACGTGACGGATATCGGCAAACAGGAAGGGAGTCGTTTGCCGATAACGGGCCGTGAATTCATCGCGGGCTTTTTTGTCATCCACCAGGCCTTTTGCTTCGAGCCAGGCATCGCGGGCAGCTTTCATCGTGTCATAGTTATCGCGTGAGGGTTGATGTACAAACGTAGAGCCAAAATTGATCATGATGACGCCGCCGTTTGCCGCCAGCGCGCGGATCATTTCATCACTCATGTTGCGCTCGAAACCCGGGGTGAAGTGACGGGCTGACGAATGTGAGGCAATGACCGGTGTATGGGTGATCTGAATCACGTCAAAAAACGCTTTGTCCGAAATATGCGAAACATCGATCATAACGCCAGTGCGGTTCATCGCAGGAATCAGGGTTTTGCCAAACGGACTGAGGCCGCCCCACGGACGTTCTTCATCGTAGGAGGAGTCGCAGATGTGATTGCTTTTTGAATGGGTCAGCGTGATATAGCGGATTCCTCTGGTATAAAAATGCGCAAGATTGTCCAGGTCTCCGGCAATCGGCGCTCCGTTTTCCATGCCCAGTGCCAACGACATGATGCCATCGGCGAACTGGTTTTTGACATCCGCAGTACCAGGCGCCAGCGCGAACTTCTCCGGTGATGCCGCCGCTATGGCGGCAACGCCATCGATCAGCTCATTGGCTAAAGCCGTCGCAGTGCCGTCAGCTTCGCGTTCTGCCGGGATATAAACTGACATGAAAGGTACATTGAGCCCACCTTCCCGTGCCCGCGGATAGTCGAAATCACCATCAGCCGTGGCTCGGCTGACATCGGCCGGAGTTTCCTGCAGGCGATAAGGAACGTCGATATGGCTGTCAACGATCAGTAGTCGTTGCGCGAGCATTCTGGCCCGTTCCTGCAGATTCGCGTCGGGAGGAGCGGTCGTGCAGCCGCCCAATGCAACGGCAGCCAAAAATACCAGATAACGTGCAGGCCTGGCAGACAATGTCATGTGATCTCCGCAACAGCTCAGGGGCTGTGATCTTAACCTGAATCCAAATGTTCGTCGTTGAAAATTTCCAACTCTGCGGCTCCGTCAGCCGGCACGCAGCCACAGAGGCGACACAAAAAAGTCAATGAACTGTTTAGCATGCGCTCAATGCTATCGCTGCGGCGAAATCCGTGCCCCTCTCCGTCCATTGACACATAGGCGACCGGGATGCCTCGGGATTGCAGTGCGTCGACCATGTCCTCGGTCTGGTTCGGCGGCACTACCTTGTCTTCGGTGCCCTGGAAGAACAGCACCGGGGCTGAGATGTCGTGAGCGGCAAACAGCGGGGAACGGTTCCTGTACAGGGCCGCGTCATAGGGTCCGACCAGGCGATCTGCGTACCGCGCTTCAAATTTATGCGTGTCGTTAACCAGTACCGCAAGATCGCCGATGCCATACGAGCTGATGCCGCCGCTAAAAACATCAGTAAACGCCAGGGCACACAGCACCGTGTAGCCGCCGGCGCTGCCACCCATAATGAACAGTCTTTGCGGGTCGGCTTTGCCATCGGCAACCAAAGAGCGGGCTCCATAGACGCAGTCATCGACATCTTTTATTCCCCAGGCGCCGTCCAGCTTGCGCCGGTAGTCGCGCCCGTAGCCAGTGCTGCCGCGATAATTGACATCGAGCACCGCAAATCCGCGTGACGTCCAGTATTGCAACCGCGGGTTGAG
>JABDLQ010000424.1 GCA_013002925.1 Gammaproteobacteria bacterium
GTCGCGTATGCCCGTACTCCTTCAAAGACACCCACGCCGTAGTGCAAGGTGTGCGTCAACACGTGAATCTTTGCCTCACGCCAGTCAACAAATTCGCCATCCATCCAGATGACACCATCACGATCGCTAAACGACATTATTTTTCTCCGCAACTCAAACTAAAGATAAAAAAGTCCGCACCCGATCAGGCGCAGACGCCACATTATACGCGCAAGCTCTGACAGAATTCATTGCTTTTTGAGTAGTTACGGGATCGCAGCGAGGTGTGGCGCCGGCGCAGCTTTACTACCAGCTGTTTCTGAGTTCTCGCAGTTTCAGGAATACCTGCTGTGCGCTGGGCTGTGGCGGAAAGTCGGGGAACTGTTGCTGCAGAATCCGGATCATGGTCACGCTGTCAAGCCGAAAAAATGTGTTCACACTGCGCTCCAGCGCGATGTTGGAAATAAAGTGTGGCTCGTGCGTCCATTGCTGCATGGCGGCGAGCAGACTGATCGCTGCCTGGTTGTCCGATTCGCGTGAAATAGTAAACTGCAGATTGTTCACTATGTAGTCATGTCCGGGGTAAATACGCGTATGATCCGGCAACAAAAATAATTGATCGGCAAATGTGCGGTACATCGTTTGCGGATCGCCGCCATTGTGGCAATTGCCCACGCCCGCATTGAACAAGGTATCACCACAGAACAGAGCCGGCGCCTGCTCCTTATCTCCTTCAAAATACAGGCAGGTATGACAAAACGTGTGGCCTGGTGTGTCCATCGAAATCAAGCGCACAGAACTGCCGACCTGTACTGCGTCGCCGGCTTTCAGCCCGACATCCACATTGTCGATCTTATCCGCAGCATTATGATGCGCGTACAGCGTGGCACCGGTGGCGGCAATCACATCTGCATTGCCGCCGGTATGGTCATAATGTTCGTGTGTATTGATGACGCCACGAATCTGCCAGCCCAATTCGCTGCCCCTGGCCAGGCAAACTGCATGATCCAGCGGATCAATCGCCACCGCTTCCAGCGTTTCCGGGCAGGCAATCAGGTACATATAATTACGCAGGCTGTTATGCACCGGGATTTGTTCTACTAACATTGATTTTCACTCATTGTCTGTTAGGGGCTACCCTGCACTCTGTTGCATTGCATGGCAGGTAATTCGGCTTCCCCGGGTTAATGATACACTTCGGCCCACACCGCGCGATTGAAACGCCTTTCGCAAGACTACGCCATGCCACTTATAACCTTTAAAAACGCCAGTATCAGTTTTGGTGCTGATGCCATTTTAGACCAAAGCAATCTGGTTATCGAACCGAATGAGCGGATCGGTTTGATCGGCCGCAATGGAGCCGGCAAGTCCACATTGCTGAAACTGATTGACGGTCAATTGCAGCTCGACGAAGGCGAACTTCTGTGTCAGCAAAACCTGGTCAGCGGTCGGCTGGTGCAGCATGTGCCAAATGACGTGACAACTGATGTGCGCAGCGTGATTGCACTGGGCGACCCGCAGCGTGGTGAACTGTTGACAGAGTTCTATCTGCAAGGCGGTGGCAGTGAGGTGTTGCAACACCAGCTCAATGAGTGCGATGCATGGGCGCTAGATCGTCAGGTCAATACGCTGTGCTCCAAATTTGACCTGTCTCCGAGCGCTCCATTTCGACAACTATCGGGCGGGGTAAAGCGCCGTGTGTTGATGGCACGGGCACTGGTAATGGATCCGGATATCCTGTTACTCGACGAACCCACCAATCATCTGGATATTGATACCATAATCTGGCTGGAAAACCTGTTGCTTGGTCTGCGCTGCGCATCACTGATTGTGTCGCACGATCGTAGCTTTATCGATAAATTGTGCACCCGCATCATTGAACTGGATCGTGGCCAACTGTCTTCCTGGCCGGGAAATTATCAGGCCTACCTGAACAACAAAGCCAAAGCGCTGCAAGAGGAAGAACGACACAACGCGAAGTTTGACAAAAAGCTGGCACAGGAAGAAGTCTGGATCCGCCAGGGTATTCAGGCACGGCGTACCCGCAACGAAGGACGCGTCAGGGCGCTAAAGAAAATGCGCGAACAACGAAGAACTCGGCGCGAACATTCCGGGACTGCCCGCTTTAACCTCAACCAGGGCGGGAAATCCGGGAAGATAGTCATTGAAGCCAAGCGTATCCATATGCGCTTCGATCAAGAAATAATCGTTGATGATTTTTCCTGCCGCATCCTGCGCGGCGATAAAATCGGTATTATTGGCCCCAATGGCTGCGGCAAGTCCACGCTGATCAAGCTGTTAACCGGTGAGCTGAAACCGGATCAGGGGTCGGTGCGGGTTGGCACTCACCTGCAGGTGGCTTACCTGGACCAGCATCGCAGCGCAATCCGGGACGACCTGAGTGTCCAGGATAACGTCTCCGGCAATTCTGAAATCACCATCAATGGACAAAGCAAACACATAATGGGCTATCTGCAGGATTTTCTGTTCAGCCCCGCGCGAGCACGCACTCCGGCGGCCAAGCTGTCGGGTGGGGAACGCAACCGCCTGATGCTGGCAAAATTGTTTACCCGCCCATTCAACCTGCTGGTATTGGACGAACCAACCAATGACCTTGACTATGAAACACTTGAACTGCTGGAGCAATTACTGATGGATTATTCCGGCACCTTAATACTGGTCAGCCACGACCGGACATTCCTGAATAATGTGGTCACCAGCACCATTGCTTTCGAAGGTGCTGGGCGCGTGCATGAATATATCGGCGGGTACGATGATTGGCTTCGACAACGCAGCCTGCCGCAAGCCGCCAAGCCGGTCAAACAAAAAAATGAAAATGGCGCGCGTAAACAACAGAAAAAACCAGGCAAGCTGAGCTACCAGCTGCAACGCGAACTGGATCAGCTGCCAGACCAAATCGAACAACTTGAAGAAAAGATCAGTCAATTACAGACAAAAATGGCCAGTGCGGATTTCTACCATCAGGATACACACACGATTGCCCAGGCAGGCAACCAACTAAAAGAATTGCAAATACAAGTCGAACAGATGATTGAGCGTTGGGAAGAGCTGGAAAGCACCTGAGAATCATCAGGGCTGTATTAGCTCAGGGCTGTATTAGCTCATGGCTGTATTAGCTCATGGCTGTATTAGCTCAGGGCTGTATTAGCTCAGGGCTGTATTGGCTCAGGGCTGTTTATTTGTGAGAACAGTTTTGCTCGGCATCGAAATTACGCCGGTCACCAAAGACGTACCCAATAGAATGACTACCCCACCAACCAGCATGATGGCGGTCACAGGTTCATCAATAAATAGTGCGCCCCATAAGGTGGCGAACACCGGAATAAGATACGCCACAGTGGTCGCCTTGGCGACGCCTACC
>JABDLQ010000441.1 GCA_013002925.1 Gammaproteobacteria bacterium
GGTAGGCACCACGGGCACCCCCTCCCGGAAGTACGAGGCCAACTTTGTTATGGGATGTGTTCGTCATGTATCATGATCCGCGACGCGGGAATGTTTCCCTGCCCTGAGTTCATGAGGAAGAATAGCATTATGGCCCAAAAATCGTATGACCGAGTTCTCAAAGCTCTGATTGGCTTCTCCCTGGCTGCTGCTGCGCTGTGGACAGGTCCACTGATCGCTGCAGAAAAAACTTCAGGTCATTCGGAAGGCCAGATAGCGCCCGATTTTCGACTCCAGGACCAGAATGGCAAATGGCACGAATTATCAAATTACTGTGGACAATGGGTCGCGCTCTATTTCTACCCGAAAAACGATACGCCCGGATGCACTACCGAGGCCTGCGAATTTCGCGATGACATTTACACTTTCCGTAAAAACAACATCAAGGTGATTGGCATCAGCCTTGATGACATTGAATCGCATCGTGAATTTGCGGAAAAATACAGCCTGCCATTTACACTGCTTTCTGACGCGGACAAAGAGGTCGCCAGGCAATATGACGTGCTGAAAAACTATGGCGTTGTAAAATACGCCGCGCGTGAAACATTTTTGATCAACCCGGAAGGGGTGATCGCCAAACACTATCGCAAGGTGGATCCCAAAGGGCACTCGGCAGACGTATTGGCATCGATCAGGAAACTGGCGTCTCCAGCGGCTGAATAATTCGGGTTTTTTTGAGCATTTTTACCGACTCATCCAGGCCCTTTAGTGTCAATGGATACATGCGTTCGTCAAGCAGTTCCTGCGTAATTCGAATGGACGGCGTAAACTCCCAATCTCTTTCACGTACGGGATTTAGCCACACGGCGCTTGGAAAGGTACGTAACAGCCGATTTATCCAGAGCGCTCCGGGCTCTTCGTTAAAATGTTCGATGCTGCCACCCGGATAGGTGATCTCATAGGGGCTCATCGTGGCATCACCCACAAAAATGATTTTGTAGTCGCGGCCATAGGTGCGCATGATTTCACGCGTGCTGATGCGTTCACCATGACGGCGCCGATTATCTTTCCACACGCTTTCATACACAAAATTGTGGAAATAAAAATATTCGAGATTCTTGAATTCTGTGCGTGCAGCCGAAAACAGTTCCTCGCAAATTTTCACATGCGGATCCATGGAGCCGCCCACATCCAGAAACAACAGCACTTTAATCCGGTTACGCTTTTCCGGCCGCATTTTGATATCCAGCCAGCCCGCATTGCGCGCTGTTGACGCAATCGTATCGTCAAGGTCCAGTTGATCGGGTGTTCCCTCGCGAGCAAACAGGCGCAGGCGCCGTAACGCCATTTTTATGTTACGAGTCCCCAATTCGACGTCGGAATCGAGATTCCTGAACATGCGTTTTTCCCAGACCTTCACGGCCGATGAATGAGTGGCCTGACCACCGACCCGCACGCCATTAGGATTGTAGCCATAAGCCCCAAATGGTGAAGTGCCACCGGTGCCAATCCATTTATTGCCGCCTTCGTGACGCTCTTGCTGCTCACGCAATCGTTCCGCGAGCGTATTCATCAGCTTTTCCCAGTCTTCAATCCCCTCGATTTTGCTTTTTTCCTCGTCGCTGAGCAGCAGTTCCACCTGCTTGCGCAGCCAGTCTTCCGGCAAGGTATGCATCTCTTCTGCAAACAGTGTTTCCACGCCGTCAAAATAACTCCCGAAGGCACGATCAAACAAATCATAACGAGACTCATCTTTGACCAGGGCGGTGCGTGCCAACAGATAAAAGTTATCCAACTGCGAATCAGCAAGATTGGATTGCAGCGTGCGCAACAGGCTCAGATACTCAGTAATTGAAACCGGGAGCCCGGCCCTTTTTAAATGAAAAAAGAAATCAACGAGCATTGCGCTTGTTCAGGAACACCAGTTGTTCAAACAAATGTACATCCTGCTCATTTTTCAGTAACGCACCGTGCATGATTGGCATGAGTTTCTTGCCGTCTTTGTCACGCAAGGTATCTTCAGGGATTTCGTCCGCCAGCAATAATTTTATCCAATCGAGCAACTCCGAAGTAGAGGGCTTCTTTTTGAGTCCGCGGACCTCACGCACATCAAAAAACACGTTGAGGGCTTCGTTGAGGAGTGATTTTTTCAGGCCAGGATAGTGCACTTCCACAATACGCGCCATTATTTCTCTGGATGGAAAGCGAATGTAGTGGAAAAAACAACGCCGCAAAAACGCATCCGGGAGTTCTTTTTCATTGTTACTGGTAATTATGATAATCGGGCGGTGCTCGGCACGGACAGACTGCTGCGTTTCGTAGACAAAAAACTCCATGCGATCGAGTTCCTGCAACAAATCGTTCGGAAACTCGATATCAGCCTTATCGATTTCGTCTATCAGCAACACCGGTTGTCTGGCAGATTCGAATGCCTCCCAGAGCTTGCCAGGGTTGATGTAATTGCCAATATCCTTAACCCGGTCTTCACCCAGCTGTGAGTCACGTAACCGCGCTACGGCATCATACTCATACAGACCCTGACGGGCTTTGGTCGTTGATTTGATATGCCATTCCAGAAGCGGTTTATTGAGTGCACGTGCAACCTCGGCCGCCAATTGCGTCTTGCCCGTGCCGGGTTCACCCTTGATGAGCAGCGGACGCTCGAGCGTCACCGCCGCATTCACTGCCATCATCAATTCTTCATCGGCTACGTAGCGGTCCGTACCGCTGAATTTCGTTGTCGTCATAATCTCTCTGTCAGGTTTTTGATACGTTACCGACCATACCGCCAGTCACCGCATATCGGCAACTATCGGCAGTACAGGGAAGATAATTTGTGGCTTCCGGCAGGCGCAGGGTTCTGGAGAACCTATTTTACGCGCAGGATTTTCATCGTATTCGTCGCACCGGAGACGCCCGAATGATCACCCTTGGTCAAAATCACCCAGTCGCCGGATGAGACGATTTTCTTGGTTTTCATCTGTCTTAGCAAACGGGCCTCCGCTTGCGCCGGAGGCCAGTCATTGATATTGAAATCTATCGGGTAAACCCCCCGATACAACGCGACGCGACGGCGCGTCGCTTCGTGGCGGGTGACCGCAAAGATCGGCTTACCCGAACGTATCCGCGAGGCCCACAAACTGGTTGAGCCTGACTCGGTCAGTGCCACGATCGCTTTGACATCCAGATGGTTGGCGGTGTACATCGTCGCCATGGCAATCGCTTCATCGACGAACTCAAAACGCTCCTGCATGCGATGTTGTGACACCTGGGTCAATTTGTGACGCTCGGCGCCACGGCAGACCCGGTCCATTGCTGTGACTGTTTCGACCGGGAAATTGCCGGCAGCCGTCTCCGCCGACAACATCACGGCATCAGTGCCATCAAGTACCGCATTGGCAACGTCCAGAACTTCGGCGCGTGTGGGCACGGCGCTGTTGATCATCGATTCCATCATCTGGGTCGCTGTAATTACCACGCTGTTGCGGTCACGGGTCAACTCAATAATCTGTTTCTGGACCGCGGGTAATTCTGCATCCCCGATTTCAACGCCCAGGTCACCGCGGGCAACCATCACGGCATCGGCCGCATCAACGATTTCCCTGATATTCGTGACAGCTTCTGCCCGTTCAATTTTTGCGATGATAAAGCCTTTGCCGCCGGCTTTACGCAACAGGCGCCGCGCGCGCTCGACATCTTTGGCATCGCGAGGAAAAGAAATCGCCAGGTAATCGACCCCGATTTCGGCTGCAAACCGGATGTCTTTTCGATCTTTTGCTGTCAGCGCCTCGGCTGTCAGGCCGCCACCCATCCGGTTGATGCCCTTGTTGTTTGACAGGCGTCCACCGCGTTTGACCTGACAGTGGATGCGCTTACCCACCACTTTTTTAACTTCCATGGACAACTGGCCATCATCCAGCAGCAACAAGTCACCCGCGGCTACGTCCTGGCACAGCTTTTTGTACGTAAGACCCACACGATGCTCGTCACCATCATTGGGGCGCAGTGCCGCATCCAGGATAAAGGGGGCATTGTTTTTGAGTATCACAGACCCGTCACGAAACTTCTGGATCCGGATTTTCGGCCCCTGCAAATCTCCCAGCACGGCAATGTCGCGATGCACCGCAGCGGACACCCGGCGCACCAATTCTATTCGCTCTTGCTGCTCATCGTGGGATCCGTGCGAAAAGTTAATCCGCACAACATTTACACCGGCGATAAATAACTCCCGCAGCACTTTCGGGTCATCGGTTGCCGGACCCAGTGTCGCTACAATTTTTGTTCTGCGTCGCATGCGTATACTCACTGCCAGGAACGGGGACGAAACCTTATCACACAAAGCCCGTTAGCAGACCGCCGCGATCATGTGATCACGACAAAGGCTCATCCACGCTCTTCAAGGATCGCTACAGCAGGTAGCACTTTACCTTCGAGAAACTCAAGAAATGCACCGCCACCGGTGGAGATATACGACACCTGCTCACCAATCCCGAATGCGTCCAGTGCCGCCAGCGTATCACCCCCGCCAGCTACCGAGAATGCAGTGCTGGCCGCGATGGCCTCACCAACGACCCGTGTGCCTTGCGCAAAAGCCGGAAACTCAAACACACCCAACGGCCCGTTCCACAAAATGGTGCCAGCCTCTCGCATTATCGCGGCTAACTTTGCAGCCGAATCGGGGCCAATATCCAGCACCATGTCATCTGCCCCAATGTCCTCCACCGCTTTTACAGTAGCCCGGGCATCGGCGGAAAACTCGGTTGCCACCACGACATCGGTCGGCACCGGGATGGTTGTGCCTGCGCGTTCAGCCGCGGTCATGAGCTCTTTTGCCGTCGCTACAAGGTCTGCTTCGTATAATGATTTACCCACGTTAAAGCCGGCAGCCGCAATAAAAGTATTTGCTATTCCACCACCGACCACCAGTCGATCTACCCTTGCCATGAGGTTTTCGAGCACCGTGAGTTTGGTAGAGACTTTGGAGCCGCCAACGATGGCCACCAGCGGTCTGGCCGGATTGTCCAGCGCCTGTGCCAGAGCCTTGAGTTCGCCACTCAGCAACGGTCCGGCACACGCACGGGGTGCGTGTTTTGCAACCCCATGGGTAGACGCCTGCGCACGATGTGCCGTACCAAAGGCATCCATTACATAGATGTCGCACAGGGCTGCCATGCGTTTGGCAAGCTCCTCGTCATTGGCCTTCTCACCAACATTAAAACGCACATTCTCGAGAAGCTTCACCTCCCCCGGCACCACCTCAACACCATCAAGCCAATTACTGACCAGCGTGACAGGGTGTTCCAGCAAGGCCGCCAGGCGATCCGCGACCGGCCGCAGGGAAAAACGTTCTTCAGGCTGACCTTCCGTCGGACGCCCCAAATGTGACATCACCAGTACAGCGGCACCACCGTCCAGCGCCGCGCGCAACGTTGGTATCGCCGCCCGTATGCGCCGATCGTTGCTGACACTGCCATTGTCCACTGGCACATTCAGGTCCTGGCGAATCAGCACGCGCTGATCCGCCAGATCGAGATTCTGCATAAGCTGCATGGGCATGCGGTTTACCTCGCTCAAGCGTTGTGTAATGCCAGCATGGTATCCAGCATGCGATTCGAAAAGCCCCATTCGTTATCGTACCAGGCACACACCTTGACCAGTGAACCGTTTACCTTGGTCAGTGATGAATCATATGAGGAACTGGCAGGATCATGGTTAAAGTCAATCGACACCAGCGGCTCGTCAACATAAGCGAGAATGCCTTTGAGCTCGCCTTCTGAAGCAGTTTTCAGAATTTTGTTGACCTCTTCAATAGAAGTTTCACGCGATGCCGTAAAGGTCAAATCCACCAGCGATACGTTGATCGTCGGCACCCGCACTGAATATCCGTCGAGCTTACCGTTAAGTTCCGGTAATACCAGTCCCACCGCTGCAGCGGCCCCCGTTTTCGTCGGGATCATAGACATGGTCGCCGAACGTGCGCGGCGCAAGTCCTTGTGGTAAACATCGGTCAGCTTCTGATCGTTGGTATACGCGTGAATCGTCACCATCAGACCATTCTCAACCCCGATCGCTTCATGCAAGGGTTTCACCAAAGGCGCAAGACAGTTGGTCGTACAGGAAGCATTTGAAATGATCTGGTCACTCGCTTTGAGCAAATCGTGATTGACGCCGTACACAATCGTCGCGTCCACGGCACCGGCACCCGGTGCAGATATCACCACTTTTTTGGCACCCGCTTTGAGGTGGGCGGTGCAGGCTTCCTTACTACGAAACAGCCCGGTGCATTCCAGAACCACATCCACGTCAAGCTTTCCCCAGGGCAGTTCAGCCGGATTGCGCTCGGCACAGACCAGAATGCGATCACCGTTGACCACCATATAGTCTCCGTCGACCGAGATGTCCGCATTGAACACCCCGTGAGCGGTATCCCTTTTGGTGAGGTACGCGTTAGTACTTGCATCTCCCAAATCGTTCACTGCAACGATATTTATTTCGTCGGTGCGACCGGACTCATACAGCGCCCGTAAGACCATACGTCCAATCCGCCCATATCCATTGATCGCTACATTAATAGCCATGATGTTCTCCTGTGTTTAATTAGATTCCAAGCCTGAAAGGCATTACAAAATATCGTTGACATGACCCACTATATTATCAACAGTGAGGTTGAGGTGCGCGTAAATCTGTGGGGCCGGTGCTGATTCGCCAAACTGATCGACGCCCAGCACTTTGCCCTGACTGCCGACGTAGCGCCACCAGAATTCAGTAATGCCCGCCTCGATCGCAATGCGCCGTGTGAGTGTTGGAGGCAGCACACTGTCCTGGTAGCTCTGGTCCTGTCGATCAAACACGGTCGTGCTGGGCATTGACACCACTCGCACACGCAC
>JABDLQ010000442.1 GCA_013002925.1 Gammaproteobacteria bacterium
CCAAGCCGGACACCGTGGGCGTAACGACCAAGCGTTACCGTGTCGGCCACCGTCAATGGCCACGACAGACTCCTGGCCTGGGGGAGATAGGCCACTTTGAGCGCCTTTTCACGTGCCGATAATTTTCTTGAATCTACATTATCAATAGATGCTTTACCATTGATACTATTGATAATTCCTAATGCCGTTCGTACTAACGTACTCTTACCGGCTCCGTTGGCCCCGAGCAGCGCGACAAATTCTCCGGCCGCGAATCGGGTGCTGATGTTATCCAGAATCCGCCGGCCCTCGCGCTCTACGGAAACGTTTTCCAGCCTCAGCTCAGTCATGACGCACCCCGCGACGACTGGCGATCCAGACAAAGGCAGGCGCTCCGATCAGAGCGGCAACCACGCCCAGCTTTAATTCGGTGGTCGTGGGCAGCGTTCGTACGAGAAGATCCGCCGCCAGCAGGATGATTCCTGACACGAGAGCCGCTGGCACGAGCACGGCGCCGGGCCGGTGGTTCACCCACGGCCGGACCAGGTGTGGTGCCACAATGCCGACAAACCCGATCGCGCCGGCCAGCGAGACGGCTGCCCCGGTCGCCAGACCGGCTCCCACGATAACCATCCAGCGCAGACGCGACAGGTCCAGGCCGGTACCGGCGGCGGTCTCCTCGCCAAGAGTCAGTACCGACAGGTCATCGCGAACCCATAGCAGCAAGCCAATGCCCGGAATCAGAAACGGGAGAGCAAATCCAAGGTCGGCCAGACTGCGATTGCTCACGGTACCCAGCATCCAGTTGACCATGTCGGCGAGCGTAAACGGATTGGGCGACAGATTCATAAGCAGCGCCATAAGCGCACCGGCAAAACTCGATAAGCCAACGCCGATCAGTATCAGGGTCACCATGGAGCCGACGCGGCGGGCCATGAAGGCGAGTAATGCCGTTGCAGCCAGGGCACCGAGAACTGCAGAAGCCGGCAACGCCCAGCTGCTGACGCCGAGCAAACCGAAAAACAGGGCCAGCGTAGCGCCCAGTGACGCACAGGCGGACACTCCCAATACGCCGGGCTCGGCCAGTGGATTTCTGAGCAAACCCTGGAGCGCCGCGCCACTGATGCCCAGGGCCGCTCCTGTCACAAAAGCCGCCAGCGCACGGGGCAGGCGAATTTCGAGCACGACAATCTGATCGTTAACCGGGCCGCCGCCCAGGAGTGCGGCTATGACGCGCGATAGTTCCAGTGGTGTAGAGCCCAGACTGACCGCGACCAGTCCCAGCAAGAGGGACCCCATAACCAGCACAGCAATCAACCATGTGGAACGCTCGCTCATACTAGTCATGCACTATGGCCCCGGCCACTTTCGGAGATTGAGCAAGCGCCTCGATAGCATCAATCAGGAACCACGCTCCGCACGACGTCCAGGCACCTTCAAGTTGTACACCCGGCGTATCCCGAACCAGGGCCTGTGCTCTTGGATGGCGGGCCAGCGTCCACGGATCGACGTGAGTACTCTTGTCGCCAAACGTGGCATTCGCCAGACGATCCGGCTGTTCGCGCACGAGTCTTTCGAGCGGCAGATCACGCCAGCCTGGCTGCTGCTCAAAATTAGTCAGGCCAGCGGCCGTCATCATTTCGTCTACCAGCGATCCCGGACCCGTAGTGACACCGCTAGGCGTGGTGTACAGCACGGAAGGCCTTCCTGGTGCCGGATTCAGAGCCTTCAGGCGGCGATCGAACTCCTGCACTACCCTTTCGCCCTCGGCGGCATTGCCCAATTGACCGGCAACACGAAGAATATTGTCTCGTACTTCAGGCAACGTGGAGGGAAAGCCCAGTTGTACGACGTCGATTCCCGAGCGCTCAAAAAAACCGGTGGCGCCGGGCCCGCCGCCGTACGACCGCACGACGCGCGTTGGTGACAGGGCCAGCACATCTTCCGCGCCTGAACGCACAGCAGGTATCCCGGGATAGGTGTCGCGCATATACGAAAAATACTTGCGGGCATCAGGCGAAACGGCCGCAATGTGCTCCCGTGGCACAAAGCGCAGAACGAACTGATCGGCGCAGTAATCGAGACTGACCACTCGCGGGATGTCTGGATGCACAACCGCAGGTTTTCCAGAGCACGACAGCCCTGCCAGCGTCATCAGCACGATCGCCGCCAGTCGCGGCCCGGCCACGCGCAACCGTATTGGCCGCCCTTTGCTAACCGGCATGATCCGCTAAACCTTCAAGCGCGTTGCGAATCTGTTCGGGTACGGGAACCGGACGCTCATGCTCACGTGACACGAACACATGAGTGAATGAACCGAAGGCCGCGGCCTCGGCCTCGTCGTGTCGAAAGACCGCGAGGCCGTACTCAACCGACGACGTGCCCAAACGATTGACGCGCACACCGATATTGAGCTGATCCGGAAATGACACGGCCTTTTTGTACTCGCATCGGGACGCTACGACGTAAGCGATGACGTCACCGCTATGAATATCAAGACCACCGACCTTGATCAGAAAATCGTTGGCGGCCGTGTCAAAATAACTGTAGTAGGTAACGTTGTTGACGTGACCATACACGTCGTTGTCCATCCATCGCGTAGCAATCGGAACCCAGTACCGGTAGTGACTGCGGTGCTCACACGATAACTCTGACATGGATTTCTCCAGGAAAGGTGGACGACGAATAACGATGCCGGCTGTGCAACTGGCTGCCCCGCCATTTTGCAGTTGCCTGGTGCATCCTGACGCCCGATTGTACTCGGATTATCAGTCAATAGTCGCCCTTGCCAGAGTGTCACCTGCTCAGGATCGATGGGGAATCGTATTGCCCGTGGTGACAGTCGCGTCAGCGGTCAGGCTCCGAATCTAAGGGAACCGCTCCTGGTTAGCGGGCGGTGGTACCGGAACGCTCATGACGTGCCGCGCGGTCAGGCTCCCCATGACCAGACGATCTCCAAACTGATTGATACTGGTGATGCCTGAAACCGGCGCCGGGTCGGCATAGAGTACGTGCACGACCGCACCATCGACGCCAAGTCCTGCGACCAGAGCTGTCGATGAAGGCAAGGCCAGAGCGGAGTCCGGCAGGCCGCCAAGCAGCTTGCGTATAAACAGTGAATCTGCGGATCGTTCGATCGCAGGATCTCGCACGCCGGGCATCGCAATCCAAAACGTGTCGGTACCGTTAAACGACAGGTTGTCCGGATTTCCCGGCAGTCCATCGTGGAACACGTCGCGCTGACCGGCCTTGTCGGATTTGAGCCACAGTCGGTGAATTCTCCCGGTGCCCGTCTCACTGACCAGCACAAAGCGCTCGTCGGGACCCAGCGCAACCCCGTTCGCAAAAAACAGTCCGTCCATTCTGACCGTGGTCGTTCCGGTTCCGGGTGAATAACTCAGCAAACGTCCCGTGAAGCTTGCCTCGAGAAAGTCCTTCATGAATGCATGG
>JABDLQ010000443.1 GCA_013002925.1 Gammaproteobacteria bacterium
CCAGGCCAGGGAGGTTGCCGTTTGATATCGCGCCGGAAGCACCAGCGGACAAACCCCGGGATGCCGATTCCGCACCGCCAACAACATCGTCGACAGGAAACACACCAGCGACTGCACCTGTCACACCCCCGCCTCCGACGACCGACAAAACGACTCAAAATAATGTTCGCCCGCTGCCGGAGGGTGAGTCCCTAACAAATCGTGATACCACCGAACCCGACGCATCGCTGCCTGCAACGAGCGAAAACGCCACCGAAAACGACGTTGCACGCCTGCCCGGGGTACCAGCAGAAAATAATGTCAGTGCCGAATCCAACAACACCGGGTCTGTGAAGATCGCGCAAACTGATCCAATACCCTTGCCGCCGGCGCAGTCCTCTCCGCAGACCGCGAATCAGGCAGGCTCTGCGACTGCATTACGACCTGGTGCACAGGTGGCTGCGATTCCGGCCGGTGTTACCGCTGTGGGGGGCAGTGTGGCACGATCCGTATTGACCAGCCGGGTTCAGAACCTGGAGCCAACCGACGTTCTGGGTCCTGATATTTCCCAGCGAAGCTCCGGCTTTACCCGTGTGTTTTATTTTACGGAACTGCGAGAGTTTTCGGACGGCAAGGTCCTGCATCGTTGGGAGCACAACGACCAGATTACGGACGAGGTATTGTTGAAAGTACAAAAAAGCTGGCGCTGGCGCACCTATTCCAACAAGGACCTGACTCCGGGCCTGACAGGTCAGTGGCGGGTTTCCACAATCGACGCATCCGGAAAAGTACTGGATACCGAAGAATTTACTTTTGGCCTGGAGTAAACGTTGCCGGACCTCACTGGCCCGGATCTGCTACAAAATATCCTTCAGCATTTGCTCCGCCTCGGCACGCTTTAGTTCCCCCAGATGTATCCCGCCAATCGACCCGTCTGCGGCAACAAAAATGCTGATCGGCAGAGCAAAATTATTGCTTCCGTAGACCCCGGCAATTTCGTGGCCAACGTCGCTCGCCATGAGTATCGGGTAGTCTATGGCCTGCTCGGACATAAACTCTTTTACGACCGCGGTATCCTCCGGATAGTCCATGGATAAACCGATAATGACCAGTTGCTCATCACTGAACTCATCCTGCAAAGCCACCAGCAAAGGAACCTCCTTGCGACACGGCGCGCACCAGGTTGCCCAGTAATTAACAATTTGCGGCTGTCCGTGCCATTGACCCAGCCGGTATGACACCCCATCCGGATCATCGAGCACGAAGGCATTGAGCTGCTCCTGTGATACTGATCCCGACGCGGAAGTCTCCACTACAGACAGGGGTTGATTCTCCGGCATCGAATATCGATACAACTGGTAACCGGCAAAACCCGATATCGCCAACACGGCAACAAAAAGGATGGACTGCGCAAAACGATTCATCAGTGCTTACTCCGCAACTGCAGCAGTGCTGTGGCGGGCAAATTCATCAGCTGCCATAAAACCGACGACCCGGTAATTGCGCCGCTCATTACCCTGCCGGTCATAAAAAGCGATGGTGGGTGGGCCTATGATTCCCAGGTGCTTCATCAGGGCTTTATCAATCGCGTCATTTTCCGTGACGTCCGCTTGTAACAATACGACATTTTCAAGCACGCCCTGAACTTCAGCGGCACTAAATGCATCCTTTTCCATCTTGATGCATTCCACACACCAGTCAGCGTAAAAATCCAGCATGGTATTTTGCCCCCTGGATGATGCCGCTGCCACTGCCGCCTGCAGATCTTCAACACTCTTGATGCGCTGAAACTCCAGATGCTGCTCCTGCGGACCCCACGGGGTGCCACGCAAAGGACTGGCCGGATCATACCCACCGGTCAGTCCGCTGGCCGCAAGCACTGCGCCATACAGCAATAACGCCCCCGCGAGGCTGCGCATGGCAAGATGTTCTGTTTTGCGAAACAGACCCAGCACCCAGGCGGTCGCGACCGCAAGAGCCGCCCACAGCAACATCACGATATCGACGGGAAGTATGCGTGCCAGCAGCCAGATCGCCACACCCAGCAGCATAATGCCAAACAGGCGTTTGATGGTTTCCATCCAGGCGCCCGCCCGCAACATGAGCTGGCCCGCGGTGGCACCGTAAACCAGCAATGGCGTGCCCATACCAATGGAAAGTGCGAACAATGCCAACCCGCCACGGACTGCATCGCCACTTTGACCAATAAAAATCAGCGCCCCGACCAGGGGTGCGGCAACACACGGGCCGACGATGAGAGCCGACAGCACCCCCATGACCGCTACGCCCATATAGCCGCCACCCGTACCGACGTGGCTGATTTTATTTTGCACTGCTACCGGCACCTGGAACTGCCACACGTCAAACATTGCCAACGCCAGCGCAACAAAGACCAGGCTAAAACTGATGAGGACAACCGGGTTCTGGAACATCGCCTGAATGTTGCCGCCCAGCAGGCCCACAATGACGCCAATGATCGTGTAGGTAAGCGCCATGGCAAGCACATAAACCAGCGACAGAATAAAACTGCGACGGGTTGTCAGGGGTTCCTTTTGTCCGCCGATAATACCGGACAGTATCGGCACCATTGGCAACACACACGGGGTAAATGCCAGTAACAGTCCCAGACCAAAAAAGGTCGCCAGTACCGCTGGCAAGGCGCCGGTGCTGATCAGGCCAGCGAGTTTGTCCTGTTCTGAAACCTGCAGGGCGTTGCTGCCGGACCCGCCACTGGTCATTTGTGCCGTACTGGCGGTGGTGGTCGCCGGCGGGATCGTTACTTTGAAAGACTGTACGCCCGGTGGATAGCAGATAGCGTCTTCGGCGCAGCCCTGGAACCCCGCTTCGATCAGCAACTCACCACCCTCTTTGCTGGCTCGTGACACGGGCACCTGCGCCTCGGCTGTGTAGTAAAACACTTTGACGGCACCGAAATGTTCATCGGTTTTGGCAACCCCGGCGGGCCAGTTGATGTCGGCAAACTGCACCAGATCGCTATAGCCGGTGATGCTCAATTTATCGCGATACAGATAATAGCCATCTGCAATATCCCATCGCACCATCAGCGTATAGTCATCAAACATGATGGCGCTGAACCGAAACGCCTCATTTACCGGCAAAAATTCATCGGCCATCGTGCCAAATTCATTGCGCCTGACTAATGTATTCAGCAGGCCGCCATCTGCCTTTGCGCCAACGCTGACCGGCAACGTGACATCGGTTTCCCAGCGTTGCGGTGGATAACACAACCCCTTGTCGGCGCAACCCTGTGACTTGATCAGCAGGGTCAACAGCGCTGACTCCCGGCTCCCGGAATACGGAATGACAACTTTCAACTGCTGTCGAAAAACCTCCTGCAGGCCAAAGTAATCATCCTCTTTCATTTCGCCGGGTTCCATGACGGGCTCACCCAGCGTAATTCCCGACGTGCGGCTAGAGTAGGCCATGCGTGACTTGTACAGATAATATCCGGGCGCAATGTTCCACAGCACGGTCAGATCATTGGCGTCAGCGCTAACTTTGTAAGTAAACGCTTGTTCGACGCGCAGATACTCGTCCTCACCCCACGTGAACTTTGCAAAAAGCAGCGTGATCACGAGGACCATGGTCTGCAGTATTGTCAAACGATAGTGCATAGCAACCTCTGTAAATTCCTGTGTGCAGGCAACCCGGTGGTTTCCCTGACCCGTCCGTCGGCTGTTAAGGGCGAGGAACAATGTTCTTCACCCGCTAAACCGACCCGATCCGGGCGCGGAGGTTCACCGCGGCGCTCTCCCGATCTCATGTTGGCATCAGCTACGCCCCTGCACAGGACGAATCGGTCACAAAGGCGCATGGCTACCCACTTGATTTTTTCCGGTTCAGCCACATATCCAGTTCTCTGACGGCGATCGGGGCACGCGAGTGTCCGGGCGCAGTTAGATCGCAGGCGTGAGACGGGCCGAGCATGGAGACAGACCAGACAGTTTGTGCCACTAACCACAGGGTTTATGCGACAGACAAAACTGTTGAGCCCACCGGTCTTTGTTGCGATCGGCAGCAGGTGGCCTGGCTGCCTGCATCATACAGGGGACCCGTACGCGCAGCGAGATATTACCGATGAATTGTGGCAAAGCACTTGACTTAACGACTGTCATGACTAGAATTAGCACTCTCATCATGAGAGTGCTAATTTTGCCCGGATTCGGTGTCGATTTTAGAGCACAAAACTTTTTTTACCTTTAATAATCAAGGAGTTCAGAAAAATGAAACTTCGTCCACTTCATGACCGCGTCATTGTAAAGCGCATGGAAGAAGAGACGACTTCACCCGGCGGTATCGTTATACCTGATAGCGCAACCGAGAAACCCTCTCGTGGTGAAGTCATTTCAATCGGCAACGGCAAGATTCTCGATTCAGGGGACGTACGCGCCCTGGATGTGAAAGCCGGCGACACCGTGCTATTCGGCAAATACAGCGGCACCGAGGTCAAAGTCGATGGCGAAGAGTACCTCGTGATGCGTGAAGACGACATCATGGCGGTATTCGATTAATCCCATCCCTTGTTCGTAGTCGATACAAGTATTCAACCAAAAGTTTGAGGAACAGAAAATGTCTGCTAAAGAAGTTAAATTCGGGGATGACGCCCGCCACCGCCTGATGGCCGGTGTCAACGTTCTCGCCGAAGCAGTAAAGGTAACGCTCGGCCCCAAAGGCCGTAACGTTGTATTGGATAAGAGTTTTGGTGCACCGACCGTAACCAAAGACGGTGTTTCAGTCGCCAAGGAAATCGAATTGGAAGACAAATTCGAGAACATGGGTGCGCAAATGGTCAAAGAAGTGGCCTCGCAGACATCCGACATTGCCGGGGACGGCACCACAACCGCGACAGTGTTGGCGCAGGCCATACTGCGGGAAGGTCTTAAGTCTGTTGCCGCCGGCATGAATCCTATGGATCTCAAGCGTGGCATCGACAAAGCGACTGTTGGCATTGTTGCCGCATTGCAGGATACGTCCAAGCCCTGCACCGACGACAAGGCCATTGCCCAGGTCGGTACGATTTCCGCAAACTCCGACCATGAAATCGGCAAAAATATCGCCGAAGCCATGCAAAAAGTAGGCAAAGAAGGCGTGATCACTGTTGAAGAAGGATCCGCGCTGGAGAACGAGCTGGAAGTAGTCGAAGGCATGCAGTTTGATCGCGGCTACCTGTCGCCCTATTTCATCAACAACCAGGCGAATCAGAGCTGTGAACTCGAACAGCCTTATATCCTGCTGCACGACAAGAAAATTTCTAACATTCGCGAACTGTTGCCGCTGCTGGAAGGCGTGGCAAAGTCAGGTCGCCCACTGTTGATTATCGCTGAAGATGTGGAAGGCGAAGCCCTGGCCACTCTTGTTGTGAACACCATTCGTGGCATCGTGAAGGTTTCTGCCGTCAAAGCACCAGGGTTTGGCGATCGACGCAAAGCCATGTTGCAGGATATTGCGATTCTCACGGGTGGTCAGGTGATCTCGGAAGAGGTGGGTCTGAGTATCGAAAAAGCGACTCTCGAAGATCTTGGCAGCGCCAAGAAAGTTCAGATCTCCAAGGAGAACACCACAATCATCGATGGCAGCGGCGCAGCCGGCGACATCAAAGCGCGGGTCGATCAGATTCGCGGACAGATTGAAGAGTCTTCGTCTGACTATGACCGTGAAAAACTGCAGGAGCGCGTTGCCAAGCTGGCCGGTGGTGTTGCAGTGATTAAAGTTGGTGCAGCCACTGAAATCGAAATGAAAGAGAAAAAAGCACGCGTAGAAGACGCTCTCCACGCCACCCGCGCGGCGGTCGAGGAAGGTGTGGTGCCTGGCGGTGGCGTGGCCTTGTTGCGAGCCGTATCGGGTATTGCCAAACTCTCGGGCGATAATGCCGATCAGGATGTCGGCGTCAAGATTTTGCGACGCGCGATCGAAGAACCATTACGTCAAATCGTCAGCAATGCGGGTGAAGATGCATCTGTAGTGCTCAACAAGGTTGCAGAGGGCGAAGGCAACTTCGGCTACAACGCAGCGACTGGTGAGTATGGCGACATGATTGCGATGGGAATTCTTGACCCCACTAAAGTCACGCGTTCTGCGCTGCAAAACGCAGCTTCCGTTGCCGGTCTGTTGTTGACCACTGAAGCTATGGTTGCCGACCTGCCAAAGGACGATGCTCCGATGGGAATGCCTGGCGGCGGCGGCATGCCGGACATGGGCGGTATGATGTAAATCAACCGTCATGTAACAATGAAGCCCGCCTTCTGGCGGGCTTTTTTTATGCATGCACCATAATGCCAATGCATATCACCACCGCATGATCCTTTACTATCGATCCTGTGTATTGCATTTGCCGGCGACCCCACGTAACGTCAGGCCGCAATCGCCTTCCGGCCACGTGTGCAGGTAAAATCCGGTCTCATGCTGTTTAATTCCTACGAATTTATATTCGCATTTTTACCCATTACACTGGCGATGTTCTGGGTGTTGCGCGCCAAAACAGGACATGGTTCGGCCGTATTATGGCTAGTGCTTTGCTCCCTGTTCTTTTACGGCTGGTGGAAACCGATCTACCTGTTTCTGCTTTTGATTTCAATTGTTGTTAATTACTCGCTGAGCCGGTGGCTGGCTGACACGCGCAGCAAAACATTGCTGGTCCTTGGGGTGACATTCAACCTCGGGTTACTTGGATATTTTAAATATTTCAATTTTTTTGCGCAGAACCTGAGCGGAATTATTCCTGCACTTGCCAACGTCGAAGCGATTTTCCTACCGCTCGCCATTTCCTTTTTTACTTTTCAGCAGATCGCTTTTCTCGCCGACACCTGGCAGGGCAAATCCGACAAGCGGCCGTTTCTGGAATACATGCTTTTTGTCTGTTTTTTCCCACAACTGATTGCCGGACCTATCGTACATCACTCGGAGATGTTGCCGCAGTTTGGCATGTTGAGAAAGTTTCGTCACAGCGATCTGGCATGTGGCGCATCAATGTTCGCCATCGGTTTGTTTAAAAAGGCCGTGCTCGCAGATGGCATTGCCGTTTATGCCAACCCCGTATTTCAGGCAGCCGCCGATGGTGCAAGTCCAACATTTTTTCACGCCTGGATCGGTGCGCTTGCCTACACGTTTCAGTTATATTTTGATTTTTCCGGTTATTCCGACATGGCCATCGGCCTGGCCCGAATGTTTGGTATCAAACTACCTGCAAACTTTAACTCACCTTACAAAGCAAGGACCATCAGTGATTTCTGGCGGCGCTGGCACATGACGCTATCGCGTTTTTTACGGGACTACCTGTACATCGCCATGGGAGGAAACCGCCATGGCACCACGCGCCGCTACACAAACCTGTTTGTCACCATGTTGCTCGGTGGTCTGTGGCACGGGGCGGGCTGGACGTTTGTCGTATGGGGCGGACTTCACGGTTTGTACCTGGTGATTCAACATGCATGGACAGGAATGCGCCGGCGCCTGTTTGGCACACGACAGTCTCGCTGGTATACGCAGCAGCTTGCTCAATTGACCACATTTTTTGCGGTGGTCATCGGCTGGGTCTTCTTTCGTGCCAGTGATTTTGATTCCGCATGGAGGATACTGGGCGGAATGTTTGGAGTTAATGGAATAACAGTGCCATCTGCAATCCTGAACGCGGCCACTGGTCTGCAACCTGTACTGTCCGGGCTTGGAATTACTGCAGATGGTGGCAGCGGCAAATTGTTTGTTTTTGGCTCGCTGTGGATTGTGCTGTTGTTCATGATTGCCTGGTTTGGACCCAACAGCCAGTCCTTGCTCAAAGAGCATGAACCAGTCCTGGAATCCGGTAACATAGCGCCGTCACGATTGCGGTGGGCTCCGGCAAGACCCTGGGCGATTGCCTGCGGCGTGCTACTGGCAATCGGCATTCTGGCACTGCCCGAAGTCAGTGAATTTCTCTACTTTCAGTTTTAGCAACTCTCTATGAATCAGTCGCCGCCCACCAACAGTCAATCCAACGCACAGGTCCGGGAAGCTGACGCAATCTATGGCCATGAACCGCGCGAGTATCGCCGCTATTTGAACAACTTTGCATTAGTCGTAGTGCTGGTGTTGCTGGCAACCAGCACGATGAATTTGCTGGTTGATCCATATGCACGCTATGAGCTTATCCGGGCGCCGGGATTCAACGAACGTAAACCAGCGGCGGTTGATCAGGTAGCATTAACAAAAACCTACCAGGTTATCCGCGCCCGCCCGCAGACGCTGTTACTTGGCAATTCCCGGGTCGACATCGGCCTGGATCCGGAAAGCCCCTCGCTGCCACAGGTTTTCACGCCTGCGTACAATCTTGCCATCCCGGGCACGGGGGTCGAGGCTGCGTTATTTTATTTGCGCCATGCTGCAGCCCACACGGATTTGAAAGCACTTGTGCTGGGTGTAGACTTTATGGATTTTCTGACGGAGGCACAGGCAGCTACGCCAGTTGCCGGCCCGCGTCTTGACGGTAACGGCCAGGTCAGTCAGATAGCAAGCCTGCAACAAACCGGAAACGACACGCTTACTACGCTGCTGTCACTGTCAGCCACTCTGGATTCTCTCAACACACTGTTATCCCAGCGTGATTCGGATGCGGGCGGCATTACACGCAAGGGCCTGAACCTGGCGAGCCAGTTTAATAAACTGGTGAGTTCCGAGGGGCACTATGCACTGTTTACTGCCAAAAATCGCGAGTATCTGCAACGTCTCGTGCAGGGTCCCCGACAGGTTTTTATCCCTGGCACGAAGTCATCCTCGAGTTGGCAGGCACTGCAGGAGATTGTGGAGTTTTGCACCCTGCACGACATCCGGCTCACCCTGTTTATTCACCCCTACCATGCAGATGTTCTCGGCCTGTTCGATCGTGCGCAGTTATGGACTGAATTTGAGCGCTGGAAACGTGGTCTTACCGCTGTGACTGGAAAGCCGGCAAACCCGGTAACAATATGGGATTTTTCAGCGCATGGCGAAATTACAAACGAAGCACTGCCAGGCCCTGGTGATACGACCACAAAAATGCATTGGTACTGGGAGGGCGGACATTATAAACGAGAGTTGGGCGAGCGCATGTTTGCCCGTATGTTTGCAGGTGATGATGGCAGCTTTGGCACGCAAATCACGCCTGCGAACATCGCAGAACATTTGACCCTGTTGCGTGAACGTAAAGCACAGTATGCAGCCAGTCATCCGGATGCGGTAGAAAGAATCACCAGGCTACCCGAATGACAGTGCAGTACCGCAGCGCCGGCTATCAGCACAGACCGGACCTCCCGAGGCATTACCAACACCTCGTCGCTCACTATGTTGAAGGCATCGGCACGCCTGTCGGCCAATGAGAAGACCACCTGCTGATCATGCACCTGTTCAATGCACTACCCACCCCATTTTTGTGTCAGTTCTGTGCAGCTGTTCCCTGCCGCAAATTGAGCAATTTTCGCAAAACTGCACCGGGTGCGGTTTTCTCCGGTAAACAAGCCCCAATTCCGGGAGAATCCGGGTAGCCGTCGGATTGCATATTGAGCTAAGATAAAACCATCAGGCCCTGCCCTGCGATAATACAGTGAGATAACAATGCAACATGTAAAAGACATTCTTGCCCACAAAAGCAACCAGGTTTGGTCCGTAACTCCCGACACTACAGTTTTTGATGCCCTGAAAAAAATGTCTGACAAAAGCATCGGCAGTTTACTGGTGATGGAAGGGGAAAAACTGGTTGGCCTGTTCTCTGAGCGCGATTACGCACGCAAAGTTGTTCTACACGACAAATCTTCCAGAACCATGCCGGTCACGGAAATTATGACTAGACGAATACTATGCGTAAGCCCCGAACGCAGTGTCGAGGAATGCATGGCGCTGATGACCGATCAACGGGTGCGCCATTTGCCGGTGATTGAGAACAAACAGGTGGTCGGCGTCGTTTCTATCGGCGACCTGGTCAAGGCCATCATGCATGATCAACAAATATTGATCGATCAACTGCAGCAGTACATCACCGGTTAAGCCACAGATAGCGGTATGCTGGTCCTGTGCCGCAGCGTTGCTGCGCCCGGCACTTAAACTTCGCGCGGTCGTCTGATTTCAGAGGCAGCATTTCTCGGGGTGCCGCAAACCCGCCGAACGGCTACCTGTTCATTCATCCAATTGACGGCCATCTGTAATCTCTCGCGCTGACGGATCTTTGACCTGGCGACATCTGAAACCTGGTTTTATCGCCACGCCAATCGGCGCAACCGCTCGCGTCATGCAGCGTTGCCACCGGGCCTGCACGAGATAGCCACTGCTCTGCACGGTCACCGCAGCCCGGCTGAAAAAATCGATGCGCTGTGGATTCTTCACTGAAAAAGGCTATACTTATCAGCTAATTCGCTAACACCGAGCCTGTCATGGCGCATATCCTCCTGCTGAACGGCCCCAATCTGAACTTGCTCGGCGCGCGCGAGCCCGATGTCTATGGGTCGGATTCACTCGATAATATTGAAATGCGCTTACAGGAGCAGGCTGGCGAACTGGGGCATTCGATAGTGGCCTATCAAAGCAACAGTGAGTCCGATCTGGTCGATCGTATTCAACAAGCTGCGATTGCCAACATGGATTTTGCGATCTGCAACCTGGGCGCTTTCACTCATACCAGCGTGGCAATCCGGGACGCTTTGCTGGGCACGTCCTTGCCATTTATCGAAGTACACATCAGCAACGTGTATGCACGTGAAGAGTTTCGCCATCACAGTTATATCAGCGACATTGCCGTGGGCTGCATCGTCGGTCTTGGCACGTTCGGCTACGATCTTGCACTTGCTGCGATTGATCAACATTTGAACGCTGGAAAATAACACATCACATTAAAGTTAATTTGTTGAGAACCCCGTTTCAGCAAACTGTCTTGATTGCCAACCGGGGCTTGCGTTTCGAATCCATCGGCAGGTATAGCCGTAACTCCGGTGCAGCGATGAGATTGGATAAACTGATTAAACAGGATTGTCGATGAGTTGGCTGGAGTTTGTCATCGAATGCGAATCGGAGGCCATCGAATCCATCGAATCGATTCTGTTGACAAGCGGTGCCCAGGCGATCACGTTGCTCGACGCCGGTGACCAGCCCTTGCTGGAGCCACTGCCAGGAGAAATGCCGCTGTGGTCACTTGTGCGTATCAAGGCTCTGTTCGCACGGGATATCGATCAGGGCCACGTCGAATCCAGTCTGCATGAACAGAAGGCAGGATATTATGGTTACTGGCAAGTGTTGCAGGAACAGGAATGGTCACGGGTGTGGCTGGAGCGGTTCAAACCCACCCGTTATGGGCAGCGTCTGTGGATCATCCCCTCTGAGTCACAGCCTCCCTCAAGCACAGCTGTCAATATATTTCTTGACCCGGGTCTTGCATTTGGCACGGGCGATCACGCCACAACCAATCTTTGCCTGTGCTGGCTGGATGGTACAAGTTTACAGGGCAGGCGTGTCCTGGATTTTGGACACGGCTCCGGCATTTTGGCCATTGCTGCGAAAAAACTGGGGGCAACCTACGTGATGGGTGTCGATATTGATCCCCAGGCGGTGATTGCCGGTCGCCAGAATGCCAAAAACAATGAACTCAACTCAAATATAGAATTCAGCGACCATACGCAGCAGCAGGATTTTGATGTCGTGATCGCCAACATTTTGGCTGGCCCGCTCAGGAATATGGCAGAAAATTTGTCTACATCATTGCGACCTGGCGGTAAGATAGCGCTGAGCGGGATTCTTGAGGGGCAGATTACCGAGGTACAGCAGGCTTATTCGCCCTGGATAATGTGGGAAACAATGCAGAAACTTGAAGGCTGGGTTTTAATTGCCGGTAGACGACGCGAGGCACAGATGGAGCAGAGTCGCTGATGTTTACCTATTGTCCAGACTGTTCATCGATCTATGAAATTTCGGCAGAACAACTGGGTGCCGCCAGCGGGCTTGTGCGCTGTGGAAACTGTGACGCGACATTCAGCGCTTTGCGCCGGCTGACGGAAACGCCCCCCGACGTCACGACTGAAACAGACACATCCATCAACGCCGGAAACAAGCAAATCACAACAGCAGATACCACTGCCGACGCAACGGGCGCTGATAGTAACAGCGGGCAGGCAATGGACAAGGCGGCGACATCGGCGGCAACGACTGACGACAGCGGAGGCGTCAAAACGGAACCGTCAGAAGACACGACAGGTGATGGTTTTGAAAGTGGCGAATTGCCCCTGCCAGTCGAACCATTGGAAGACTGGGACACCGA
>JABDLQ010000456.1 GCA_013002925.1 Gammaproteobacteria bacterium
CTTGGAGATGGGGGCAACAAGGACATTCTTCATGCGATGCGGCTACAGGCAAACCTTGTAGAATACGCGCCAATTTCATTGTTGTTGCTCTTGTTCCTTGAGCTCAATCTGCTGACGCGTCTGTGGCTTCATGTCTTCGGGTTAATCTTTCTGGTTGCCCGATTACTACATGTCTGGGGGTTTGGCCGGCGCAGCGGAGTATCGACGGGGCGTGTATTGGGGACGATGTTAACGTGGCTGAATATTATCGCGATGGCGGTGATTAATGCGTTTTTGCTGCTGCAAACGTTTTAGCGACTGAGCGCGATCCCGGGAGATATAGGACTGCAGTTCGTCCGGGTTTGTGGAAAATATCCACAGCGTGTCGCCGCCGGTCACTACTGGCCGGGTTTCGCCAGGCATTAGTGAGTATTCTCGGTGTAAGACTGCCTGGGGATCACGCAGATCAATGTGTCCACTGATTTCACTTTGTTCGCCATAGCGGTCCTGTGCAACCAGTCGAAAATCGAACTCTGTCTCACCGGTTTTGAATATCGCGTTCACACCGGATGGCGCCATAAAAAATGGCAGCACAGCCACGCGATCATTGTAGTCGATGTCCTCGGCATACCAGCTTGAAATATGATTGTCACTGCCAACGTCCGCGGGGTCACTCACAAAATCCATACCGGTCACTATGGACCCGGGATTAAATCCAAAATAAGACCAGTCCAGTGCGTATAGAACACGTTCTGAGTGGCCATCGCGATCGGTGTCAACAAATAAGAACCAGCGCAGATTTGAGAGGCTCTCCCAGGGTTCACGCATCACGACCGCAAGTTCAAACACAGGAAACGTAAACAGCGAACTTTCGCGCCAACCTACTGATTCGATTGTTGTACCAGTGACATCTCGTGGCGTGTGTGTAGCCGCCAGAATGAAGCTGCTGGCCAATCCGGCAACCGGGCCATGGTTGATCAGTTCATTGCCGCCATCGGCAGGCTGGATCCGGATCTCCGACGCACCATCGACACCAGCAAGGTAAGCAATACGTACCGATTGAGCGCCATCGTTTAATACGCACCAACCGCTGACTTCGTTAAAACTGGCCAGGCCATCGTCGGCAGCCAGCGCAGCCGCATCGACGGTGATTCGAATAGACACGGGGGTAGTGCCGAGGGGTTCTACTGACACTTCCTCGGGACAGTGTACGGTGACACCCGTGAGTACCGCGGCAGGTTCGTGCGCGACCGCATAGATTTTGTTGTGTGATTCGAGGTTGCGTAGCTCCACGAATTGCTCCGAGGTTTGATCGGTAATTGAATTGATATAGCCAAAAGATACGCTGGCCGGCAAGGTGTAGCTGCCCAGTAAATGGGCGGCGCCACCACGCAACACACCGGCGCCCTGAAACGACAGGTTCTCCGGACGCCGGACGCCCGTATCCGGACGCAGCGAAGGCGTCGCAGAGTTTTTGAGAATCGCCTTAATCACGGCGGGGGGCCAGCCCGGGTTTCTCTGGCGCAGCAATGCTGCCATTCCGGCCACGTGCGGTGCGGCCATGGATGTGCCACGCCGTTGTACGCCGGCAACCCCTGATCCGGCATCAGTTGAAAAAATCAGCCGGCCAGGGGCTGCCAGATCCGGTTTGAAGTTGCTGCCGCCGCCGCCGGGACCGCGTGATGAAAATGATGCCAGCACGTCGTTGTTATCGGCAGCTGCCGGCAGTGTATGGGTGGTACTGAAGCTCCCGGTTAGTTCCGCGCCGGTGTCGAGTTGTGCGATAAGTGCCTGGCCATGTGCCTGAGTAATCATTAGTCCGGGGATCGAAATTCCATCGACAAGATTTCCCATGACCAGAAGCGCATCCGGATCGTCGTCTGTATTAATCATTATCACGCCGGCACCGCCTGCCGCCTGAACATGTTCAAACTTGGTGCGAAAGTGACAGGTCCCACGCATCACCAAAACGAAACGATCGGTCAAATCATCCGGATTGACAAAAGAGGTGCAGGCATCGTGAACAACGGTACCAGTATCTGCTGCGGTATTTCGGGCCAGCACAATCTCCCGAATATCCGGTATCAGCGGAATGCGGACGCTACTTGAGCCTTCAAGTGCGATATAAAACTGCGGTGTCGCGGCACCACCGGTGACCTTGAGTGCGATTTGCCGGCGGTCTCCGGGAGTTGTGGCTGCGACGGTAATAATGGGCGGGCTGCTGCCCGGAGAACCGGTCACGTAAGGCAAATCACCGTTGTTCCCAGCGCTGGCGACCACCACGACACCGGCATTCATGGCATTGGCGGCAGCCACGGCAGAAGGGTCCTGTGGTAACCCGAAACGTGCTCCAAGGCTCATGTTGATCACATCGACGGCATCGTCCATGATGCCGTCCTGGTTGGGGTCCAATGCCCGGTCAATGGCATCAACGGTCAGATCTGTAGAGCCGCCAATATCGCTAAACACTTTCAGCGCCAGCAACGTGGCGCCCGGCGCGACACCGGGGCCAACAACCTGGGGGACGCCGAGGCCGGCTGCAGTTCCTGCTACGTGGCTGCCGTGACCGTGAATGTCCAGTGGATCGGGGTCTGGCTCGGGATCTTTTTCTTCGCGGGAATTATACGTGGGACCGGCAAAATCCCAGCCCCCGATGATCTTGGCTGTAGGAAACGTGCCGGGTTCAATGATGCCGGGCATGTTGTTTTGAAAATCGGCGGTGCTGCCACTACCGCCAAAATTGGCGTGGGTGTAGTCGATACCCGTATCAATAATGGCAATCGTGACATTCTCACCGGTGCCTGTGTTGTCCCATAGTTTGGGGGCTTCAACCCATGGCACGCTATAGACATTATCGGGCTCTATTGGCCGGAGCAGGCGCACTGCTTTCACGCCAGGCTGGGCGCGCAGAGCGCCGAGTAGATCAGATCTTACGGATGCCCGAAAGCCATTGAGTGCCACTTTGAGCGCACTGTGCTCACGCTCGATAAAAGGTGCCAGTTGCTTGCGTAAAGCCTCTTGTTCCCGGTCGATACGTTGCAGCTGAGCGCGCTGCAGTGGCGGTACCGGCGAGCGTGCAAACTGCTTGCGGTAAGTACCGACAAACTCTGCAATCGACTCGTTTTCACCGTGCACAAAAACCCTGAGCAACCGCCCGTCTGAGTCGGCACCCTGCGCCCCGGTGCCCAGCAGCACCAGCGTCGAAAGCATAGCGATTAAACGTTTCAGCATTATCATCACGTGATCTTACATTGGATTAAAATTATCCGCCCCTGTTCGGCAATGCAAGTATGCGGCTGCGAGGCCGGGAAGGCGACTTCTTCTGAGAGCATCGTATCAACTGTTTACCACCGTATTTGCACAGCAGGCCTGCTCGACGCGCTGCGCAAACTTCTCCCGCGCCCACGATCCAGCAATGTTACTTTGTGACAATGTTTTGTATGTTGAGGTACGAGGTGAGAAAATCAAAACCTCCGGTGACCCTGCGCAAGGAAACTCAGTGACCCCCAGTTATTTTGACACAGACCAGTGCATAGAGAAGATTATTTCAACCGTGGGCAGCACACTGGTGGTTGGTGTGCCCCTGGGATTGGGTAAACCGAATTTGTTGAT
>JABDLQ010000470.1 GCA_013002925.1 Gammaproteobacteria bacterium
GAAACAGACAGGCCAATGTTGCGACCTGGGCGTGAAAGTTGTGGAAGTAAAGGATCATTTGCACTGAGGCCACGAATGTCGCCCCAGTGCCAATACGTTTTGTCTGTCAAATTAAAAATGCCTGCACGCAACATCAGCTTGTTAAACTGATAACTCGACAGGATATCGAAAATTGCGTTACCGGCTGGCTCGAACTGATCAGCGTCATCAACATCGCGCTTGCCCTCGACAAAACGACCCATCAGTGAAATCTGCAACGGCCAGCGTTCCGGCTGCCAGCGCAAAGACGCGGTGACCTCGGCCGGGTCGACACTGTCCAGCCCGGCACCTGTTTGATCGTTTTTACCGTCGCTCCATGCCAACGCAAGTTTTGCATCAAAGTCTTGCAGCCGCGGACTCAAAGCCCCGAGCTGTTGCTGTAGCTGCAGTTCCATGCCATAGATATGCGCGGAGCTGATGTTTTGTGACTGAAACAAGATGACGCCGGAAACCGGATCGGGACCTAATCTGACCTTCGTTTCTATAAAATCCTGATACTCGGTGTAATGCACCGCAGCGGAGATTTTTGAAAATTCTGTTGTTTTGCGCCAGCCCAGCTCAAAGCTTTTGGACACTTCAGATCGCAACTCCGGATTGGGGATCGCCCGAATGTTAAACAATGGAATGTCCAGGCCAATATTGGCGTCTTCAAACGGCGGTGCGCGAAAGCCCTGCGCGTACTGCGCAAACAAACTGCTGTTCTCAGTAAGTGCAAACAGAACACCGAGTTTTGGTGACCAACGACTGTCCCGCAGGCCCACGACTGTCTGGTCGGGATTATCTGCCCGATAAATTTCATCTGGAGAAGGCGCGAGATCATAATGATCAAATCGCAGGGCCGGAATGATCGTCCAGCGACTCCCAGCGCGTTTTATTTCATCGTGAACGTACAGGCCCGCCTCGGTAATGTTGCTGACCGGAAAATCACGCACCGGAAATTCCTCACCGAGCATCGAGTGCGTCGCACCGCCACCATTCAAATCTGTCTGCAAGCCATCGCGCGATTCCGTGGTTTTGCTGCGCTGTATATCCAGGCCGTAGCCCAGACGATGCTCCAGACCGGACCATTCGCGTTGTGCGTGCAGACCCAGCTCTATGCCGTTGACAAGCTGTGCGTAATTAAACGTGCGGGCGCGGCGCAAATTGCTTGTCACGCGTTCTTCGAGGGTAAACTGCCGGGTATCCGAGCGCTGATGGTAGGCAAGCAGCTGCAGATCATCGGCCAGTGCGTGGCCAGGTTCGGTATCCAGGGCCAGACTGTAGCGCTTGCGTTTCTGGCTGTCGTCCCCGGTCAGCAAGGTCGTGGACCGGAAGCGGCCTGTACCAAGCACCGACTGGATATCGCTATCGACGTCGCGTTCAAAATGATCGGCGACAAAGGTCAAACGGCGGTTGCTGTCTATATCCCAGTTGAGCTTGGCGAAAAGCGCGTTTGAGCGGTAATCCCGGGTATCTTCGGCATCCGTCAGCGCGGCAGAGTCCAGCTGGCCGCCGGAGCGCTGTGACACGGATAACAGTACACCCAGCGGACCGCCGGTCCATGCACCGGTAACGGTACCTGACAACGAATCATCGTCCGTGCGATAGCCGGTATGCAGCCTGACGGTATCGTCTTCGAACTGTTCCGGGTCAACCGTGGTATAGGCCACGACGCCCCCAATGGCATCGGAACCGTACAGGGTCGAAGCGGGGCCGCGCAGAATCTCGATGCGATCAATCAGGCCCACATCGACCAGATCACGTTCGGCGTTCGAATAGCTGCCAATATCAAATTGATCCGCGATCGGTACGCCGTCAATTTCTATGGCTACGCGATTGCCACCAATGCCACGGATGGTGTAGCTGCCATCGCCAAATCGCGTACCACCCCGTGACACAGAGATCGCCGGCTCATAGCGCACCAGGTCCGCAATGGATATCGCCAGCTGCCCTGCGATCTGGCTGGCATCGATGACACTGACGGACGCCGCCACATCGAGCACGGGTCGCGGTGAGCGGGTGGCAACCACTACAATGTTTGGAATATCGTCCTGCACCATCGCAGTTTCTGCAACTGGCTCTGCCCTAACCGCAACGACGCTCATCATTGCAAATACGAGCACTGAACATTTCATGATGGTCCTTTCTGTCGGGCGATCGCCGGTCAATGACCAGCTGGACTCCCGGCAATTAGTAATGGAGGGTACAGTGACCGCACCTTTTGTTGAATTGCGTAAAATACCTAAGTCACTGACGCTTTGTTCACTAACCCGGCGCGTGAGCGTGATCGGATGTCTATCGTCTGTCGACGGGCCTGCTGCGCTCTGAGAGTGTCCTGGCTGTATCTCAGACACCGAAGAGCCTAAAATTAGTGGTCTTTCCTTTTATCCGGGAGCTGGGATGGCACGCGGAGCACCGACGATGACCACCACTGAATTGCAGCGCGTCTGCCGCTCTTTACCTGCCGCTACCGAACAAATTCAGTGGCAAAAGACCTGCGTTTTCAAGATCGGCGGCAAAATGTTCGCCTGCTCCGGGCTGGAAAAGGACAGCCGTTACTCCTTCAAAGTAGATGATCACCGTTTTTTGGAACTCACTGATGTACCTGGCATCATTCCGGCACCCTACCTGGCCCGGGCTAAATGGGTACAGATCGACCCCGCCGTTTGCACGCTTGGCACCTCCGATATTGAGGAGCTGGTACGCCATTCCCATGCATTAGTGCTGGCAAAGTTACCTAAGAAAACGCAGCGGCTGATCCGGGAGAAATAATCCGCAAAGGTGCCCTGCGGTGTTGCCTCCTGAACCTGAACGCCCGCACAACCGGCCGGGATTCCGCCCTCCATGATTTTGCCGCGCCTGTGGAAAATACCCATTGGCATTTGTACGCGGTCGGGGCAGCATAACCAGATTATGAACCCTGATTCCTCACATCATACGCTGCACCCTGTGCGCGACGTCTGCTTTGATGGTGAATTGATCAAGCGCTACGATGGGCGGGGCCCACGCTATACGTCCTACCCCACCGC
>JABDLQ010000015.1 GCA_013002925.1 Gammaproteobacteria bacterium
GTTGGAAGCCGAAGCCCTGGTGGATGCCAATGCGACTGCCATCAAGAATCTTATTGTAGGGAACGGTTCCTCCAACGACTGCAGCACGACTTTTACTTTCACTCCACCAGGTGGAACGACTGCAACTCACAAAGGATTTTGTGCACCCGCCAACCATCCGCAGGCGGGTGGTACAGTCAGTAATACTGAACGATGGGAAATAGCCACCCTATGGAGCGATACTGCTGCAAAACGCTATGTCACCGCCACTGATGGCACCACCAAATATATTGTGGAATTTGTCGGCCATATCTTCGGCACGGGTAACGTCAGCACCTGCGGTCCTGTGCCCGTCACGGTATGGCCGTATTGCGACACGGACGGACTGCAATTTCGCATCACTGCCATGGCAGAGGGAAGCATTGCCGGTGAAGCTCGCGTCATGCTGCAATCGACCTATGTGGCCGCACCGTAACTCTGAACTCCTATGAATAAATTATTTAAATCGAGTCGTAAAATTATGAAAAACCTGACGCCACAACACCGCTTTCCATTGGCGACCACTGTGTTAAAAACACTCTTGCTATCATTTTTATTTGCCAATAGTGCCAGCGCGCAACAGACGCTCAGCGACTATTCGGTACTACCGGAAAACCTGACCGGTGATGTGACGACCAACCCTAATGTGCTGATTATTGTGGATAACTCCACCAGTATGGAACGATTTTTCATTAACGGTCCCAATGACGGTTCGTATGGCACCGACCCCGAAACGGGTGTGAAGTACCTGCAGGGCAGCCGGCGTCACCAGGATGCTTCAAGTTCATTTTCAAATTCCTACAAAGTTCGTGAGGCGATGATCGAGGTGCTCGACTCAGAGGTGTTCCGCGGGCGTTTAAACGTGGGCATTATGGCATTCGGGCAAAACCGCTGTCTTTATAATGAGAACGACAACGATCCGGCAGACAACAGCGGCAGCGCTCGAAGAAATCAGCTTGAAGTCGATTGTCAACGCCCCGATGGTACTGACGTGAATCCTATTGGCACCACCGGCTTAGGCGTGTTGCGAGCAAATATTGCACCGCTTGACGGGGCGCACAAAGACACAGTACTGGAATTAATCGCGCTGGAACCCACGCCGTGGACAGATGTCGGCACACAGAAAAACATCAGTGCCTTAAACGGCGACGACTATGTGGTGTTGCCACCTGCGGCTGCGCGCCCGATTAATGGTCTGGTTCATCCGTTTCACCAACCGGCCGTGAATGGCTTGCGCGAAATTAATGGACGTGAAAGTACTATTCTTACGCTGCCGGGACAAAACGGACAAACCCTGAATTTTAACCTGACGCCATTGGGTGGTTCACTGGAAACTGCGTTTCGCTACCTGTTTGCCAATGATCCGACGGCGGACACGGCATTGCCGGTCAATTCAACTTTTCGTGGAGGCGTGGTCAACCGTGAAAATGGCTTGCCGGATGCGGTTGACCCGGTAACCAACGTGACTACGCCGGGCGTGGTCAATTATTTGAACGCCTCGCAATGCGACGGACCCATGACGGTGATTTTGTTAACCGACGGCGACCCGAGTCAATTGCCACCCAGCGATCTCGCCGATGGCATCGGTGCACAAACCAGTCAGGGCGCATCTGACGCGGTCACGTCCGGTGTGACTGCCGCGCGCAGAATTCACTATCGCGGTTATTCCACCATTGCCGCGGGGCAGGCGAACGTGCCAGAGGAAGACCGCGTTGATGTGCATGTAATCGGCTTTCAATTGGACAATGTCGACGCAGCTAATCAGATTGCAGCGGCCGGCGGCACCGACCAGGCAGTATTGGCGAACTCTACCGCGGAAGTGGCGGCGGCATTTACCGAGATATTCAGCGACATCCTGACCAAGGGTGCCAGCCGCTCCGGTATCTCGATCATCGGTACACCCGATGCAGCCACCGGCTCATTTGTGCAACCGGAATTTACCCCGTTAATCGAAGGTACCAACGAAGAAGTAGTCTGGACTGGTCAAATGCGTAACTTTTATATCGACCGGTTCGGCAACTTTCGCGAGGACACGCCGGGCGGAATCATGGCTGAACTTGATGGCACCGACCTGGGCTTTCGCATTCTCTATGATGATGAGACCGAACAAACTTATGTGGAAAGATTTAACGTTGGGGCAGATGGGACGCAGACTAACCTGACTGGTAATAGTGACGGTGCCGGAGGGTTTGTCGGCGGCCTGATCGAAGTGGAAGATCTGAATCCCATCTGGGGCGCACATGAACAACTGAATGCACTTGATGATTCAATTGCATCCATCGACACCAATCGTGTTTATGAAAATGTACCCGGCATCGCTGGTTCGCGGTATATCTTCACCGGCATTGATGCTAACAAAGACAATTCCGTGACTGCCAATGAAGTGATCGACTTTGAATGGAATGCGTCAACCACCGCGATTACTAAAATTAACCCCAACAACAAGGGTTATTTCGACCTACCCGCCGGTGCCGACAGCAATACCGATGCCGAAGAGCTGGTCAATTTCATTCGCGGCGCTGAGATCAGCACCATGCGTAATCGAACCATAGGCACCGAGAAGTATCTGCTGGGTGATATTGTGCACTCGACACCGGTGCAGGTGGATGGACCCATCCCACTGTCGTTCTCGACTAACCCTGTGAAAACACAGGCTCTGCAGGACAGTTACCAGCCGTTTTCAACGCACTATGCGGACCGTCGCAAAATGATTTATGTGGGTGCCAATGATGGCATGTTGCATGCCTTTAACGGTGGCTTCTGGAATGTTGATACAGCTTTGGGCACGGTGGAGATTGACCGGCAACGATCAGGCCTGACCAGCGATACAAATTTTGCGCTGGGCGACGAGGTGTGGGCTTACATTCCGCAAGCCGTGCTGCCACACCTGAAGTTTCTGGCTGACCCGGATTATCTGGCTGACCAGCATATCTCGTATGTCGATGGATCACTGCAGTCCTACGCAGTGAAGATATTTGACGGCAAGCCTGGCAATTGTGCCAATGTGGGTGCCACTGATACGGCCGGCGCAAGCTGCAAGTATGTCAACGGCTGGGGCACCATACTGGTTGGTGGCCTGCGACTCGGTGGCGCAGATTACACGGCCAATATGGACGGACTGCCCGGCGATGAAACCATGCGCTCTTCATTCTTTATAC